>NZ_JAFBBG010000011.1 GCF_016907055.1 Paracholeplasma morum | reverse complement strand
ACACGAGCAGATCATTTAAAAATCTATTAGATAAACACAATATGGTGCAAAGTATGTCTAGAGTAGGTAAGTGTATTGATAATGGACCAATCGAGAACTTATGGGGCATCATCAAATCTGAAATGTATTATTTAGAAACGTTTGATTCATCAGAAAAACTCACAAAAGCAATTAAAGATTACATTAAGTTCTATAATCATGAAAGAATACAACGTAAATTAAAAAGCCATACACCTTTAGAATATAGGTATATGGCCATCTAATTTTATATTATTTACCGTGTCTACTTGACAAGAGGCTGTTCACCTTTTGAGGTTGTCTTTCATTTTTTTATTTTGTATGATTAAGTAAAAGGTCGTGTTTATATGAAAATAGTTGTGATTACGTTAGTGGTGTTACTTGCAGGTATAGACGGGTTTATTCATTATTTATTGACTAAAAAACCCAAGCATATCGATCAAAGAACTTATGAGGTATATGATAAAAAAACTTATCAAAAGTGGGATGCCTACAATAAAGAGAAAAGTAAGTTATCAGTGATCAATAAAGGGATTCTTTTTCTAATCCTCATCACCATGCTTATCCTCAATTTACACTTTGAGATTTATCACTGGCTTGAGGGTTTTTCTTATGATACCTATACCCAAAATGCCTATTTCTTTTTGATTGTAACGATTATTCCGTTACCAATTGTGATTACGTTTGATTACATCCGTATTTTTAAGATTGAAGAGAAATATGGGTTTAACACTCAAACCAAAAAACTATTTATCAAAGATAAGCTAATCGAGACAATAACTTGGTTAGTTTTAGAAACTGGCATCGTTATTGGTCTTTATTCCATCTACGAGGAGACAGAGGGGTTATTTGTATTGTTTGGGTTAATAGTAGCTTTCCTATTTATGACTTTGACCCTCATTATATTTCCAATAATGAGCAAACTCTATAACAAGTTTTCACCCCTTGAAGAAGGATCACTTAAAGCATCAATCCATGACTTACTTAAAAGTACAAACTCTAAAGTGTCCAAAGTGCTTGTGATGAATGCTAGCAAACGTTCAAAGAAAATGAATGCGTATTTTACAGGGATTGGCAAAAGAAGAAGAATCGTATTATATGATACAACGATTGAAGGATTAGAAGAATCTGAGATTGTTGCGGTTTTGGCTCATGAACTTGGGCATGCCAAGCACAAGGACATCGTTAAAATGCTGCCCTTAAGCTTTTTATCTATCGGATTAATCATTATTCTTCTTGGGGTATTTGCAGGCTTTAAACCATTATCTACTGCCTTTGGGTTTAGTGATTCTAATTTTGTATTTTCATTTATCATTTTGTTTGAATTGTTTGAGATCATGATGATTTTGATTAAAGTCCCACAAAACAAATGGATTAGGTCCATGGAATATAAAGCGGATCAATATGCCGTAACGGTTCATGATAAAGCATCTTTCACCAGTGCGTTAATTAAACTCTCAAAGATTAACTTAACGGATTTGAACCCACACCCATTGATTGTCACACTACTATATGACCATCCAACCTTATTTCAACGCATCGATCACATAGGTGAGAATCATGGCTAAGAACTTAATCGGGTCAGGTATGACCGCAAGTGTCTATTTTGAAGAGGGGTTTGCCTATAAAATCTATAAGCCTTCTCATGATATCCATGCCATAGAGTATGAAAAAAGACTAACGAACCTCATTAAAGAAGAAACCTCACTGAACATGCCATTCTTTTATGACACCAATAATGATCATGAACTTAAAATGACTTATTTCAGTGGAGAAACGCTTGCAGTGCACTCTATAAAACATCATTATAAAAATGGCATTGAGGATTTAATCCGTCTAGGAGATGAAATCCATAGCTATCATGTAAAAGGGTTAGAAAATGCCCATGATAGATTTTTTGAGACACTTAGTAAATCCTCATTAGATGAAAATATCAAAGATAAAGCTTTAGACTATTTAGCATCGATTAAACACATGGATAATCTCCTCCATCTAGATTTACATTTTGAAAATATCCTATTCGATGGGTCTTCACATTTCATCATTGACTGGGTAAACGCAAAACAGGGAAATCCCGTATTGGATTTGGCTAGGAGTTATGTCATCTTAAGGGAACATGCGTACAGATTGAGCATTAACTATCTCAAGAAATTGAAATCGATGGGATTAGAATCATTGGATAAAGCGATCTTTATCATGGCAGCCTTAAGATTTATAGAAATAGGATATAACACCAAAAGTCTTAGAATCATTGAGCTCTTAAAATAAGAAAAACGCCATCAAATTGGCGTTTTCGTCTTTATTAAGATTGTATTTACTGAATTGAGAAGTTTTTCTAGCATACACCCTAAAGTTAGATAGATCACTAATCATAATGGAATCATAGAGATCCACGCCCCCCGTTTGATTAAAGGTTATAGAATAATCACTATAATTTAGTGTCTCAGTTTCCGCAGGGATATCCTCTATTTAAATTTCTGTTTTATTGCATCCAAAAAGTCCAAGTACTAATACTAGGATTAATAATTTCTTCATATCGTTTTCTCCTTAAGGTTGATTGGTATCACTTTTTAGTCCATACCATTAATAGCGACCAAGTCTTTCCTCTTTTATGGTATAAAAAGTGTGGTAGTGGACTTTAGCGTTGTTGATTTTTTCGGTTCTCATATAAGCAAACGCTTCATTCATCTTGGATAAATAGTCGTTTGCTTCTTTAAAAGTTGGGAAGCACTTATCCAAATAGGCATTTAGAGTGGTAGCTTCTTGGGTAATTTCTTTGATGTTCTTGTAAACACAAAATTGAATCATAGTAAGACTCCTTTGTTATTCAATTTATTTTACTCTACAAAAGTGCCGCAAACAACGGCACATCTGTCATAGTTTTCTTACGAAACATAATATAACCTGACTTTTACAGTTAACAACTAAAACTAAAACTATAGACAACAAATCAAAAACCGACCATTTGGCTATATTGAGCCATTTAGTCGGTTTTACAATATTGAAAGTGTTAAAGTCAGGTTATAACAGTTTTACAAACCAAAAATAAACAAGAAAAAATAAAAAGCCTAAATGAAGGGCTATTTGTTACTTAGAACTTAATTCTAGATAATGTTGTCTAAATGGTGAGTTTGGTCTTGAACCATTCTCTACCATTCTAAAGAACTCAGCCAAAGGACTTATATTAGATGGGTTGATATCAAATAACGCTTCATCTTGCATCGCTTGTTTTACAATTTGATCAAGCAATTCAGTTGTGATATCGTGTAGTTCTACAAAATCTCCATCAATGACGACATTTTCATATTCCATTTTTACGATTCTCATAAAGTATCCGCCGATAAATTAGTCTTCACTTAATAAAACGAAAAAAGCGGCAAAATATCCGCTTTTCAAAAAACTATTTTTATTATTTTACCGGTTTATTTATCTTTTTGTTAATCTTACCATTATGAAACGGTATGACAAACAAATTGATGAATATGAACATTGGAAGTAACACCATAGTCGCGATTGGAATCAATAATTCATTTAAGAAATTTGAGCCTTTGACGTGTTTAAAGCTTAATGTATTCTTAAGCAGTGCTAAAGAAATACCCATACTATTGGTCATGGTAATAAACTCAACTGCCCCTAATATAGCCCTTGCTTTTCTGATGCCATAGGTCTTTTCTAATTTATCATAAAATGCTGGGTCAATAGTTTCTTTGTTATAGGCATAATCCTTCGCAAATAAAACCGCTAAGGATTCATTTGCTGGAATACCGTCTAAATCACCTGCGAGGATTTCTTTGATGTCTTCATTGGATAATCCTGCTTTTAGCGATAACTTTGTATGGACATATGAACACATGATACAGCCATTGACTTCTGTGACTGCAAGCATGATGCGTTCTTTAAATTTAAAATTCATGCCATTTTGTTTTTTATATAGTTTGTTATATAAAAAGCTTAATGACGCTCTATATGTGATGCCGATGTGTTCGATTAAACCGAACTTTCTTTTTTCATTTAAACTCATATCGTGTCCTTAATGGTTTTAACTTGGGTGAAAAAATATAGATATTTGAGGATACCAACAACGAATAATAAAACCGTTACAAGCCATTGGTTGATGATAATCATGGATGATAATAGTATTAAATCAACAAAAATCATCAAACGCCATTTTTGTTTTCTAGTCATACTTCTTTCTTCTGCAAAAGTTTTCAGATACTTATGGTAAATCTTAGTTTGAATGAACCAAGTGTGAAATCTTGTTGAACCTTTCGCAAAAAAGAATAAGGTCAACAATAAAAACGGGGTTGTCGGTAGAATCGGTAAAATAATACCGATTAACCCTAAACCGAGGCTTAGAAATCCTAATATAATGTATATGACTTTCATTAGTCCTTCGATACCAAGCGTTTTTCGCCAACAAGTTCTCTGATTGGTTTAATGTTTTGTGTGATTTCTAACGTGCCTAAGAACTTGCCATCTTTTGAACGGACTGCAAAGTATCTAATATAAACAAACATATCTTTCAGTTTAATCCAGAAGTCTTCGTTGTCTTTTTTGCCACTTCTAAAGGATTCCACAATCTCTTCAACTACATGGACACTTTGAGGTGGATGACACATGGATACGTGTCTGCCAACAATCGTTTTAGGTCTGTCAAAAATACGTTCTTTACCTTGTGTAAAATATTTTACATGGCCTTCATGGTCAACAAACGTCATGTCAAATGGTAAAGTGTTAAGCATTTGATTCACTTGTTCAAATGTCAATGAACCCGCATCAAATGGCACTTCGCCTTCTGTTTTAGGTGTGAATGGTTGGATGGTTTCTGGTTCAGATTTGGTTTCTTGTTTCCAAGATTCAGTTGGTTTTTCTAAGAAATATCCCATTTCTTCTGAGGATGAGTCAACTAAAACCCAGTCAAAGAATGTCATGTGTTCTAATAACATTGGCATTAGGATATTATCTTCTTTGAATACCATATCTTTGATTTTCGCAATATTCAGCTTGATCTTTTCTCTGGTTTTGGTTTCATCTTGATCAATAGAACCCAAATCATTTAAGATGTCTTTGATTTCAGCTCTGATTTCATCGTCTACACCCCACATGACTTTTGGTGGTGCAGTGATACCAACTTTTTCAAGTTTAGGGAAGAAAAGGTATTCTTTTCTTGCGTAGTGATTGTGTATTTCTTTTAATCTATCATACCCTACTCTTAACATCAAATCTGCAGATTTGCCGCTTTCTGTTAAAAATGGCTCGATTTCTTTTTCAATCAGCTCAACGATTCTTTCATTTTCTTGTTTGAATACTCTAACTGGGTGACCAGGAATTGAGTTATGATCAGATAGGCTGTGGATATCTGAAATAGACCCTTCAAATACCGCAGCATGGACGTCACATAGTCGTTGGACTTCTCCGACCTGCATGCCTTCTTTCATTAGGCTTTGTTCCATCTCGGTGATTTCTTTTGTCGTCACATCTTCGAAGTGTTCTTTAAATGCTTTTTTAGCTTCCTCTAGGGTCGCGCCATTATGTAAACTTAAGATAATCTCTTTTAGTTTTTCTTGTCTTTTTTGAGACACATTGTTGATGAATTCGCTCATCTTATACCCCCTCTATTTGATGGCCTAGTGCTTCAAGTCTTTCTTTAATCTTGTTCAAATCTATTTTCCTCATACTTGAACCTGCCTTTAGTGTCATAAACCTGCCAACGGTTTGCAGCATACCTGGTTTGGTAATTTCTTTAAACCCAAGTTCAAATAAAATGTCTTTTAGTTTTTCATCTTGTGTGATAATCGATAAAATCGTATCGTTAACGTTGATAGTCAAAATAACACCCTCTTTTTACAGTTTGATTTTATCAAATAAGGGTATGTAGTACAAATGATATCCCTTGTAAAAGCGCTTTATTATAAATAGGCGTCAAAAAAGGCAATCCTAGGATTACCTTTGTTTGATGATATAACCTGACTTTTACAGTTAACAACTTAAACTAAAACTATAGACAATAAATCAAAAACCGATCATTTGGCTATATTGAGCTATTTAGTCGGTTTTACACTATTGAAAGTGTTAAAGTCAGGGGTAATTTCTTTGATGTTCTTGTAAACACAAAATTGAATCATAGTAAGGCTCCTTTGTTAATTCAATTTATTTTACTCTACAAAAGTGCCGCAAACAACGGCACATCTGTCATAGTTTTCTTACGAAACATAATATAAGTGATATAATTTCAAGTGAGGTTATTTATGGAAAAGACGATTGTTTCGACAATAGCATCAAACAAAAAGAAGAAATGCTTCACTTTATTCGATAAGGATGAACCTTTTTTACTTAACTTAATTAACCGCTATCTTTCCGTAGAAAAAAAAGAAATAGGTTTATTCTCCATCAAAGTGATTGAAACACTTATTCCCTTATTAGAAGGTTATGAAGATGAACAAAAGCAGGCGCTCTTGGAGTTTGATGAGACGATAAACAAAAACATCAAAATGCCTATATTCAAAAAGACAATTTTTAAGGATTCGTGGGTATGCAAAACAAACCTCAATCAGACCTTTACAGTTATATTTTCACGCCATCGGATAAGGATTATCAGTAGTTCATGTAAAAAGTCATGTGATAGGCTTACTGCTTCATGACTTAAGTGTTCTATTTGATAAAGATGCTTCTGAATCTTCTAGAAGGGTGAATGAACGTATAAGTTTTTATGAAACATTTTATGAGTCTTTAGCAATTAAAGATTTTTAGTAGTAATTATAAAATCTTCATTTAAAGCGTTTTCTCACAGTTTTATGTGTCAAAAATAATATGATTTGGTATACTTAAAATGAGGTGTTAAAGTATGGATTATTCAATTAGATTTAAAGATTGTGAAATCTATTATGTGATACACAAAAACGATTTGAAACCGAATCTAGTTTTACTACACTCGTTTTCATCAAGTATGAGTATCTATGACCAATTAGTGATTACCTTAAAAAAGGATTTTTCGCTTATATTAATTGATCTACCCGGTCATGGGAAAAGTGAATCATCCAAAAACGTGGGTTTAAAAGATATGCCTGAGATACTAAAGACAATCTTTGATTCTCATAATATAAAAGATGTGCACTTCATAGGTTCTCAAGAAGGGGCATTAATTGCTCAAGCGTTTGGACATATATATCCTGCTAGATTAAAAAGCTTAACAGCGATTGGCAGTTATTCAATCTATGATAATGACTATAAAAAGATTGAGAAAGAACGCTTTATTAGGAAGTTTAAGTTAGGGTTCTTTTGGCTCTTTAGTTTCAATAAGTTTAAAGCCTATTACGCTTCTAAAGCTTCTCAAACTGATACAGGTAAAGAGCGCTTTATGAAGTCCTCTAAAGGTTTTACAAGAAAGAGTGTATTCTCATTAAGTGGGATTAAACGTTTTTATAAACTCGGTAAGCCTAATGGATTTTATCCACTATATTTAGTATGCGGAGAACACGATGATGATGTGATCAAAGATGCGTGTTTGTTACTTGAACAAAAAAGACAAAAGACGATTTTAGAAGGCTATAATAAAGCAAGAAGTCTAGTGTTCTTAGATCAGTCAAGAACGTTCCATGAACATTTCTTGACGTTCATTAAGAACCAAGCATAGATAGTTGGGGGACAACATGACTAAAAGAAAGAGTATTTTACAGTTTTTCATTGTGAGTTTTAATGGGATGGCTATTGGGCTATTCTCAACACTAATCATTGGGGTTATTTTAGGCCAGTTAGCAAAACTGATTGGTAATATCCCTGGGGCAGAGTTTTTTAGCGAGAGCTTATTAGACTTATCTAACATCATCAAACCGATGATGGGTATTGGTATTGGATTTGGGATTGCGATTGCCCTAAAGCTTGATGGCATTAAACTTGTAGTAGCGGGAATTGCGGGTGGTATTGCCACTAAGTTATATAACGATCCTATGGTCGCATACTTTAGTACCATCTCAGTATATTTCTTATTCAAATACGGTTTGAGCCGTAAAACACCAGTGGATATCATTATTGTTCCTTTATTCGGTGTATTAGTAGCCTTTTTGGTAGCGAATTTAATCGGATCTCCTGTACAAACAGGGATGAACGCATTAGGTGACTTTATTCAATACGCAACAGACCTTCAACCGTTTATTATGGGGATTGTGATTGCGGTTGTAATGGGAATGGCACTTACAGCTCCAATCTCAAGTGCAGCCATCGCAATATCTATTTCTCTTGGTGGAATTGCAGGAGGTGCAGCAGTAGTAGGCTGTTCAGTTCAAATGCTTGGATTTGCAGTTATGTCAAGAAAAGACAATAATATTGGGACAGTCATATCAGTAGCCATCGGAACTTCGATGTTACAATTTAAAAACATCTTAAAGAAACCAATTATCTGGTTGCCAACAATCATCATTAGTGCGATACTTGGACCAATCTCTACTTTAGTATTTAAAACACAAACCACACCTTCAGGTTCCGGTATGGGTACATCTGGTCTAGTAGGTCAATTTGGAACATTAGATGCTATGGGACAAACGCCAGAAGCATTCTTGGCCATTTTGATTCTTCAAATTGCATTGCCAATTATCTTAGTATATGTTGTCGATGTTATATTTAGAAAAAAGGGTCTAATTCAACCAGGAGACTTGAAAATATAAAACTTGTAGTTTTCACTTGAAAAGTCACTCATAGTACGCTATAATAAAATGGCTTTGGAGAAATACCCAAGTGGTTGAAGGGGCGGGCTTGGAAAGCTCGTAGGTCGTTAACCCGGCGCAGGGGTTCAAATCCCCTTTTCTCCGCCATATTAGCACAACAGTGTTGATACAATAGTGTTGACCTTATAGAATAGGAAAATAGGGAGAATATCCCTTTTTTCTTTCCAAAATACGAGTCTATGAATCACATAAATCAAGTGGTTTGTAGACTTTTTTATTTTTATACTCAATAAAAACACAAAAGGTCTATAAAAACACGAAAGGTTAATAAAAACACAAAGGATTAGTTTATAAGAAAAAATATCAAAAAACATGTATTAAATATCATCAAACCGATTGTTAGATTTGGTAAGTTGTGATATAATTATTTAGAACTATATTTGAGGTGATTCTATGTATGATAATCATTCTTTAACAAATGACAAATGGATAAGTTTAGAAGAGGCTGCTGAATATTTAGGTGTCAAGGTTATTACAATAAGGGAATGGATAAAAAAGTTCAGTGATATACCTGCACACAAAATTGGTAAACAGTGGAAATTCAAACGATCCGAATTAGATGAGTGGATAAAAAGTGGAAAGAGTGCAATTAAATGAGAATGCAAGTAATTAATAATATAATTGAAAAAACGTTACAGGAAATTTATAAATATCTAAATCACAATTTCAGTAAACAAGAAGTTGATGTTATTAGCAGTGAACTTACTAACTTTATAGAGTTTAATCCACAAGATTATTCTCACATTCTTGGAAAATACTCATATCAAGAGTTACAAATTATTCTTTCTACAATCAATGAAAAAGGATTAAACAGAAAAAGCAAAGGTGTTTATTATACTCCAAATGATGTAGTAAACTTTATATTTTCAAACACAGTAAAATCCTTATATGGAATTATTAAAAAAAGCAATTTACATGTGCAAGATTTGAATGGTGTTCCATATAGATCATTTTGTTATGAAAAAAGTGTTTTTGATCCTACGTGTGGAGCTGGAGAATTCTTACTTGTTGCATTAGCAACGAAACTAGACTTGGTAGATTTACACCAAACAATTGTCAGCAATAAAGATTTATGTAGAATAGTCCGTACTATTCATGGCAATGACATTAACCATGATTCAATAACCATAACGAAGCTTAGATTATTTGTTTATCTATTAAATAGATATGGAGCAGATAAAGTACTTGGAGTTTCAGAAGAACTTAATAATAATTTCACTTATATTGATTTCATTAATTTGGATAAGAAATTTAATGAAAAATTTGACATTATAATTGGGAATCCCCCATATGTAGAGGATAACAAAAGCGACACTATTCCATTAAAAAAGTATGGTAATGTTTATGCAAATGTTTTAGAAAACTCTTCAAATTGTCTTGCTAGTGATGGAGCTATGGGATTTATTATACCACTCTCATATATTTCTACCCCAAGGATGAAAAAAATAAGAAACATACTTATAAGCAAATTAAGTGAGCAATATATATTAAGTTATTGTGATAGACCTGATTGCTTATTTCCTGCAGTCCATCAGAAATTAAGTATTTTAATAGGTAAACATAGAGTTAATAAAGAAGAATCAAGAATTTATACAGGCAATTATCAATTTTGGTACAAAGAGGAACGAGAGAATCTATTTGAAAATGTACCAACAATTCATAATAGATTTGTAAAAGAAGAGTATATTCCAAAATTAGGGTCATTATATGATCAAATTGTTTATGAAAAAGTAACTGAGAATCAAAAATCTTTATTTACACTTTTAACAGAAGGAGATGTTCCAGTTTACTTAAATATGAGAGCAGCTTTTTGGATAAAAGCATTTCGTGAAGAACACAATTCTGGTGAGTATAAAAAGTATGGTTGTTCTTCAAAAGAAATGGCAAATCTATGTTTCTGTATACTGAACTCTTCGTTGTTTTGGTGGTATTGGATATCTGTGTCCGATTGTTGGCATATAACTAATAAAGAGCTAAAAGGATTTACTGTTCCAAATATGGATAGTTATCAAAAAGTAAATGCACTTGCGAAAAAATTGGAAAATAAACTTGAAAAAACAAAACTGTATGTTGGAACGAAGCAAACTGAATATGAATATAAACACAAAGATTGCATAGATGAGATACATGAAATTGACGATCTAATTTGTGAGTTATATGGTCTTACAGAAGAAGAAAAAATACATATAAAAAACTTCGCATTTAGATATCGTGTAGGTGGAGGTGCTATAAATGAAAGTAATTGATTTATTCTCTGGGTGTGGTGGCTTGTCATTGGGTTTTATTAAAGCAGGTTATACTGTCATTAAAGCACTTGAATATGATAAAGAAATTGCCAATACGTACAAAATGAATCACCCAAATGTTAAAATGATAGTTGATGATATTCAAAATGTAGATACTAGTGATTTTTTCCAAAGTGGAGAAACTGATATAATTATTGGTGGACCACCTTGTCAAGGGTTCTCAATGGCTGGTGCACGTATCAGAAATGGTTTTATTGATGATCCGAGAAATTATTTATTTAAACATTATTTTAATATAGTGAAGTTGGTTAAACCAAAAGCATTTGTGTTTGAAAATGTTAAAGGTATTAGAAGTATGAAAAATGGAGAAGTATTTAATGAGATTCTTAGACATTTTTCATCTGCTGAACTTCTTGATGGAGAACCTTTTAATTTATATTATAGAGTTGTTAATGCTGTTGAATTCGGAATCCCACAAAAAAGGGAAAGAATGATAATAATTGGTGTAAGAAAAGATAATGTTGATTTTGAAAAAATCTGGAATGAAACCATTAATGCTATTAAGAAAGAGAACCCTGATTATTTTGAACCAGTAACCGTATGGGATGCAATAGGTAACTTACCAACTCCTTCAGAAAATGGTATGGTGTTCAATTTATTACCTGTAACTAATTATCAAAATTACTTGTCAAATTCTAAAAAAAGTAGTCAGATTCAAAATCATAATATGACTAAACATTCTAAAGTGGCAATTGAAAGAATGAAGATAATAAAAAGTGGAGAGAATTTTACAGTTTTGAATGAGAAAATTAAATCAGTGCACAGCGGAGCATACGGTCGTTTGAGTTGGGACATTCAATCTCCAACAATTACTACAAGATTTGATACTCCAGCTGGGGGAATGTTTACACATCCTATTGAAAATAGAACATTAACTCCTAGAGAAGCTGCCAGAATACAAAGTTTTCCAGATGATTTTGTTTTTTATGGAAAAAGAACATCAATTTGCAAACAAATCGGTAATGCAGTTCCGCCAAAGATCTCATATTTTTTGGCAAGATTTTTAGATAATCTACTAAAGGGGGGAAATAAATGAATCCATTGTTAGAAAGAAAATTGAACGAACTTAAGTCTGCACAAGATTATGAATGTTGGTATTTAGTAAAACATTCAACTAATTTTGCTCATCTTTGTTATTTAGTCACATTTTTAAAAGATTATAAAGATAATCCTGGAGTTTCAGTCAATTTAGAAGAGCATATAAGTAAAAAAGTGAGTTTGATTAATTCAGTCAAACCCAATTTAAGATTGTCAGATAATTATAGAGCATTAAGGGTTGCTGCTTTTTTTGGATTAATTAAAATGACATCATCTAAGTACGATGAATGTATTTTTACAGATACATATTATGAAATATTAAATAGATGTTCTGGTGATTTTGAAAAAACAGAATTATATCAAGATATTATTACAAGACAAATTGAAAAAATGTATATTTCTTCATCGATTGATGAAGGTAAAGCAAACGTTAGAGGAGAGTATGCCATTTTCCCGATAATGTTTCTAAATAAGATATTATTAGAATTGGGAAAAGCAACTGGATCATATTCTATTACAATGAATGAGTATAGATATCTTGTTGCCACTACTAAAAAATATTCAGACTTTTTGGAAACAATGCTATACATCAAATTGTTAAGGGAAGAAGGAGATCAAACGTATAACAGTGGCATTTCCGTAATCGAAGAGTTTAAAACATTGAGAGGTAAGTTTGATAATAGAATGAACAAAGCAATTGAACTTCTAGAATACATAGAGAGTTCAAATGATAAATTAACATTGAAAGAAGAGTATATACCTTTAATATCAAAGAAGGTATATGAATTTGAAAGTAAAAATTATAATTTCAGCGATTCTGAATACATCGATTTTCTATGCTCTACCAAATCATTATTTAGTGATGACACTAAAAAAACATCTAAGATTCTTACTCCAGAATGGTTTAAAGAAAAAGGCGAGGAGTTTACTGGGGATGATTTAGAAGCACAAAGAATCTATGTTAGCTTTAACGAAAATTATGGTATCGACAAATTATCAACTTACTCCGGCGAAGAGTTATTAAATGCTTTATTTTTAGGAGGTAACTCTGATAATCTATGTCATGAACTTGAATATGTGAAGAGGAATACAGATTTATTTGGAAGTATAAAAAACGGGAATGCATTTAAGTATCCTTTATTTAAAAGAAATGGAACTTGGATGACTGGAACCGCACGTAATCCAAAAGAACTTCAACTTGATGAAACTATAATTATTGGAGTTAAAGTTAGAGATGGTCTAGTGAATGCTGTTAAAGCCATCAAAGAATCACTTCCATTAGAATCAGTAGAACAATACCTTTCTTTGTACTCCAAACTATTCACTATTATTCCTGAATATGTTGATAGTTTGTGGGTTACTAAGTATTTCCACATGATTTTTCCAGATTTATTTCCTGTCTTCTATAATAGAGATTGGCAATTAAAGGTTCTTTCACTGTTAAATATTACACCATCAGAAACATCATACGGAAGATTAGGACAAATTAATGAGTTTGTTAGAAGATGTGAAATATCAAATGTTGTTTTTTCAAAAGTTTTCCATAAGTATTGTAAAAATACGATTTTTGATGAAGATCAAGATGTGATATTTGATGATGTTGAAGTAGACAAATTAACTGGAGGTACTAATATCATACTCTATGGTGTTCCTGGTGCAGGTAAATCATGGACTATAAAAAACGAGTATTGCGATGATGATGATAGAATTGAACGTTTAGTATTCCATCCTGACTATACTTATTCTGATTTTGTTGGTCAAATATTACCTAGACTAGATGACGATGGATCTGTAAGCTATAAGTTTACTCCGGGTCCATTTACGAAACTATTAAGAAAATCCTATATTAACCCTAATAAGATGTTCTATCTAATTATTGAAGAGGTCAATAGAGGTAATGCACCTGCTATTTTTGGTGATATTTTCCAATTATTAGATCGAAATAAAGATGGAAGTAGTGAATATAAAATAACTAATAGTGACATAGCCAAAATTGTATATGGTAATGAAAACTATAAAGTATCAATCCCATCAAATATGTCAATATTATGTACAATGAATACAAGCGACCAAAATGTTTTTACCCTTGACACTGCATTCCAAAGAAGATGGAGTATGAGACTTATCAAAAATAAGTTTAAAGAAGGAAAAGAAAGTGAATTGGCTAATGCGAGAATACTGGATACTACAGTTACTTGGGAAAAATTCTTTTCAGAAATAAATAATATCATACTGCAAAAAAATATTAGAATGACCTCTTCAGAGGATAAACGATTAGGAACACATTTTGTTTCAATAGAGGATCTAAAATATATTCAAGGTGATGAAAAACAAAATAGTAGATTTCCAGAAAAGGTTCTCAAATATTTATGGGACGATGCTTTTAAATTCACAAAAGAAGATATCTTCGATTTAGATAATGTTAGAAGTCTAGAAGACGTAATTGAACATTTTTTGAGTGCAAAAGGTGATGAACGATTCGAAGTCTTTAAAGAGAATATATACAACACTCTAGTAAGAAATTAATGGGGTGAGTATATTACATGCCAATAGATCGTGATCATTTTAATTTGCGTGAACACTGTCACGTAAATAGTAACGAAGATGGAGATAGATTTGTCGGAGTAAAGGCTGATAGTGATAATGTTGTAATCTATTTTCCAATGGGGTATGAATTACCTACAAGCGAGGATGAACTAAAAAGGGATATAAAAAATCTATTTAATGTTTTAGCTACTTTTACAGATAAAACAGATAGAATTCTTCATATGGATAGGTTTACCGCTCCACATTCAGTTGAGTTCCCTATACAAGCCTACCTAAATGTTATTAATTACTACTTAGATCATAATGGAAATTATTATACAGAAACAGAATCAACTTACAAAGTGGATAAGCGAGGAAAGACTGATTGGAGCAGAACAATTAAAACTCAAACTCCAATGATTCAAGGTAAATCACTTTTATACTTTAATCAGGTGGTCAGAGTTTCTTCCCAAAATTCAAATCGGCTAATTACACGAATACATAAGTATTGTGTTTATGAAAGTTTTGAGAAAATTGGTTGGCTTTATACTACGAATAAGCCTGAACAACCAGATATTGTTTTTGATAAGACAAAATTTATTGCGACCTTAAACGATAAATTGTCTAATACTAATAATGACAATGATAAGAAATTATTTAGATCAATGATTGCCATGATTGAGTTTATGGATGATAAAACAATTGATAAGCAATTTTACTTTGGAACAGATAGATTTGAAACAGTTTGGGAAAAACTTATTGATAAGTACTTTGGGGAACCTAATAAACATGATTATTTCCCACATGCAAAATGGACTGAGAAATACGGACCAGCTAAAGGTAGACCTACATCGGCTCTTGAACCAGATACAATCATGATTTATAGAGATAAATATTATGTCCTAGATGCAAAATACTATCGCTACGGTATATTGCCTAGATTAGGTATCAATGCATTACCACAGTCATCTGACATTAATAAGCAAATCACTTATGGTCAGTATGTAAAGAATAATAAAGCACCAGTTGGTTTAGAAGTGTTTAATGCTTTCATTATGCCTTTTAACAAATCAAATAATGATTTTAAGATTACTGGATGGTATGGTAATGTTGCAGAAGCCATTGGCGATTGGATTAGTACCCATCAGGTTTATGAACGAATCCAAGGTATTGTTGTCGATACACGATACCTACTAAAAAATTATGATGGAAATCATGATTATGATAAAGAACTTCTAAGTATTGAAATAGAAAAAGTGTTGACCGATTAAAAATCAAAAGAGAGATATTCAGTCTCTCTTTTTTTGTTATATAGTAACTTCTTTTTTTCTTGCTCTATATCTATTTTGATTAGCTCGATTTGCACATTCAGTGCAACAGTATTTTTTCTTTAAAGAAGTGCGACTTACTTTAAAGTAACGACCACACTTGGGGTTCTCGCATAGTCTAGTTAGTTCTAAATTAGGCTTCATGTAAAATATTGAGAAATATAGTGCACTCATCAACGATTCAACACGCCATCTCGGTTCCATAATAGTGCTATCATATTCAGGATAGACACCTGTAATATTTGAGTTGATTTCCTCTGCAACTACAATTCTTGCAACATCAAGAACAGCTTTTTTAAATCTATCGATGTAATTTTCCCATCTTGGTTCTTCCATAAAATTAATGCTATTAAATGTAACAAACTCAAACCTTCCAATATCTTTAAATGAGTGAAATAAAACTTCAATTATTAATCTCTCATTCTTGCTCGCATCTTGATGATGAAAATATGAGTGAAAAACTCTTCTCCAAAAAGGATTCAAAACATCATAATCCGCTTTGTAAGATCTATACTCATCTAAACTAACCTTATATTCTCCAAAGATAGAATCAGTAATAATAAAATTATATTGATTGTCCATTCTTAAACTACTTTCATTGTCATTGATTTGGCTTGCTGTATCTAATTCATTGTAAAGTGTATTATGTTCACATGATTCATATTTATTGGATCCAATTGCAATCGAGTTTTTTGAAGATAGTAATAAAGCCAAAGTAACTGTTAATATTTTCTCATAGTTTTTCCGTTGAATTTCACTTATTTGACTCATTAGCTCAACAGTTGCCCTCATTCTTGAAATAACTGCTAATAAAGGTTCAGCTTCAATCTCTACAAATTTATCAGAAAATATTGGAAAGAAGAAGCCATTTTTTTCGAAGAATTTTTGATATCCTTCAACTTTATTTGCATTTATTGATAATAGAGAACTTAATATGTCACTTTCTTCAACTGCACCTGTTTTCAGTGATATACGAACTAGTCCATTCTTAGGTTCAAAAGCAAATTTAATAGGTTTGTTATTTTCACTAAAAATCTTAATTACATTTCTAACATCTTTGGGACTTTCGTATATTGTGTCAATTCTACAGAAAGATTCATAACTATCAAATGTAAAAAGGCTATTTTGATAGAAATTTTCGACCAAATTCAAATTATTTTTCATAAATTACCTCCATAACAAAGCCATTAGTAGATGCATAAATCATGTGTTTAGTAATGGTTTTTCATTTTGTCATAATAAAATAACAATAAAAATAACTCATCTTATATATTATATCAAATAACTCGCAAAAACTATATATTTATTAAGTAACACATATATAAAAATAATGGTAAATTTGACCATATTCAATTATTTAATTCAATAGAGTAGACTACTTTGTGTAAGGTAAAACTTACATTATTTTACTACTTATTCACTTCTGCGATGGGACGATCACCCATCAAGCAGTTCCTTAATTTCATTAAGTAGTAACAAAATAATAGTGGAATGCTCTCCTAAGGAAAGAGCGTACTACAAAAACAATTCGAGATGGATGAATCCAAAATATCGAGGTTTTGTGTACGTTTTTTCAGCATGCCCAAATTCCAAGAACTTCCGTCTCGAGAAATCAAACGGAGGTTTTTTATATGAAGATTAAGTATGTTTTTGCAGACGGTACAATTAGCGAAGTAGAAGTTGATGAAGAGTATGGAAGACTACATATTGAAGCTGATCGAAAGCTTGAAAATGATAATCGTAGATGGCGTTATCACGTTAAGGCATCCCTTGATGATTGTGATTATGAAGGTGAATGGTTTCAAGATACGAAACCTAATCCACATGAACAAATGTTGATTGATTTGGAATATGAGGAATCAAAAAAGGAAGTACAAGCATTCAAGAAGACTTTAACGCATACTCAATTAAAAAGATTAGAAATGCTCGAAAAAGGTATGACACAAAGAGAAATAGCTAAAAAAGAAGAGGTCAACTTGAATGCAGTTCAAAAGTCCATCGAACAGATTAGAAAAAAACATAAAACTTTTTTTGACAAATAGGGTGGTCAAAAGGTGGTCTAAATCTCCATACAGTGAGGGACAAAGAATATCCCCAGAAAGGAGAAACAAGATGAAACACAAAATGAATATCAATGTTTCAAAGGAAGAGGAATCTAAAGGTGTTATGACTTGTAAAAAGGTGAAGGTAAAAAAGAGTATGTTTGAAAAACTCTTTGGAAGCTCACAAAAGGTAACAATCATTATTCCAGGTGATTCAGTGAGCGATGTCACTATTAGTGAAATCAAAGAGAAGACGGAAGGTGGATGCTGTGGTAGATAAATTACATTCAAGGACTCATTCACCAAGTAAATCATCTATATATTTCGCATGTCCAGCAAGTACAAAGTTTTTTGAGATGTTTCAAGATGAACCAGGGCCTGAAGCTATATATGGTACAGAAACACACACATTAGGTGAAACACTTCTAAGACAATCCCTTCGTATATCTGATTTTGAAAATAATGAAATTAAATCAGCTAATGAAGTCATAAAAGATTTGACGCAATACGATGAAGAGATGCAAAGACTTGCTGAAGGATATTCTAACAAAGTGCTGAGTTTGATTGAATCAGAACGAAAAAGAATCAGTGAAGATCCTATTGTATTTATTGAAGAAACCTTAAACATGGAATGGTTGGTTAAAGATATGATTGGAACTCTAGATTTAGGAATCATTGCTGATGATGTCATGACAGTAGTTGATTTAAAAACTGGTCGGTCAAGGGTTGATTCATGGGTTATGAAAGAAGAAGGTAACAAAGAACCAAACTCACAAATTGGTTTATATGCTTTAGGACTTTACAACAACATAGGAAAACTATATCCAATTAAGAAGGTAAGACTAATCATTTTACAAGAAAGAATTAGTAATATTTCCGAGTATGAGCTATTACTTGAAGAGTTGCTGGCATGGGAAAAAGATGTAGTTGTTCCATCTATCAAAAAAACACTTGAACCATATCCAATAGCAGTTCCAAATAAGGGATGTAAATGGTGTCCTGGAAAACATGTTTGTGTGGCTAGAAAAAACACTAATCTTGCATTGTATGAAGAAACTCCAAAGGAGATCCTATTACTCACTGATGATGATATTGAGGAGTTGCTACCTAAAATGGATGAGCTCATCAAGTTTGCTGAAGACATAAAGGCGTATGCGTTGAAAAGATTACTTGATGGCCATAAATACAAAAAGCATAAATTAGTTTATTCAAGAGTGACACGCACATTTACTGACAACGATAGTGTCGCAAAGATATTAGTTGATAACGGTTATGAAGCTTATAGCAAACCTAAGTTACTAGGAATTACTGAAATTCAAAAACAGTTAGGTAAACCAAAGCTAAATGAACTACTTGGTGATTACATCACAATTGCTAAAAGTTCAATCTCAGTTGCATCTCTAGATGATGAGAGAGAAGAAGTGAATATAGAAAAATATAAGGAGGACAAAGACATATGAGTTTCGCATTTGAAATTATTCAAGGGGAAGAAAAACTACCTATCAAGTTAGGTATTTATGGAGCTGAAGGTATCGGCAAAACAAGTCTAGCAAACGAGCTGCCCGATCCATTATTCATTGACACTGAAAACGGTAGTACACGAATAAATTGTAGAAGAATCAAAACATCGAGTTGGGAGAATTTAACCGCCATTGTTAAATCCATCATAGATAATCCAACTATTTGTAAAACACTGGTTGTCGATACGCTAGATAAAGCTGAAAGTTTTTGTATCGATTACTTATGCCAAAAATTTAGAAAAGCTAATATCGAAGACTGGGGTTATGGGCGTGGTTACACCATCTTACAAGATGAAGTAAATCGATTATTTGAATTACTAAACAAGGTAATTGAAATTGGAATTCATGTGGTTGTTATTGCTCATGCTAAGCCAAGGAAATTCGAATTACCGGAGGCGACCTCAGCTTATGATAGATGGGAATTAAAGCTAACAAGACAAGTAGGACCTCTTTTTAAAGAGTGGTGTGATATTTTGCTGTTCTGCAATTACAAGACATACGTGGTAACTACAGATAACAACACTAAAAAAGCACAAGGTGGCAAGCGTGTTATGTATACAACGCATCATGCTTGTTGGGATGCGAAAAATAGATTCAATTTACCAGATGAATTAGAGCTTGGTTTTAAACCAATTGCACATTTATTTACTAATGAAGTTGAAGTGCAAAATCAGATTGAAGAAATTAAAACTGAAGAAAAACCCACAAATCTTATGAAACTTAAAAGCATGATTGCAGAAGCAGGGATTACAGAAAATTCACTTAAGGTCGTTGTCGCTACAAAAGGTCATTATTCTTTAGAAGATGATATATCAACTTATTCAGATGATTTTATTACCAGATGGATTTTTCCGAACTGGTCAAAAATCACTCAAGCAATTTCAAAAACTAACGGAGGAAAATAAAAATGTCAGAAATTAACAACAATAATTTGGTTCTTGAATGGAATGATTCCATTGAGAACGATGGACAAGAGTATATCTTATTACCTGAAGGTGATTACAATTTCACGGTTATAGATTTTGAACGTGGAAGATTTAATGGTAGTGCAAAAATTCCAGAATGTAACAAAGCAATTATCACAGTGCAAGTCGAATCAAAAGAAGGTATTTCAACTATCAAGTTTGATTTAATCTTATATCGTTCTTTAGAGTGGAGACTTTCTGGATTCTTTAGAAGTATAGGACAGAAGAAACATGGTGAAAAACTCGTAATGGATTGGTCTAAAGTAGTCGGATCAAAAGGTAGAGCTCATTTTAAACAACGTTCATACGTAAATCAAAATGGTGAAGAGAAGTTTGTAAATGACGTTGACCGTTTCATTGATTATAATGAAGACTTCTTTGATGATCTTCCTTTCTAGGAGGGTCAACTATGGTACTAAGACCTTATCAAAATGCTGCAGTTGAAGCAATAAGAAATCAGTGGAAACTCGATTATAAAAAAACATTATTAGTTCTTCCTACAGGGACAGGTAAAACTGTAGTCTTTTCTAAAGTCGTAGAAGAAGAAATAAAAGATGGTAGTAATGCTTTAATACTTGCACATCGTGGTGAGCTACTTGACCAAGCGGCCGTTAAATTAATGGAAACCAGTGGACTAGATTCAGCTTTAGAGAAGGCTGAGTCTACAGCCATTGGCTCAAAGAAAAAAGTAACGATTGCGTCTGTTCAAACATTAGCTCAAGAGAAAAGACTTACAAACTTCCCTAAAGATTATTTTAAGACTATCGTAGTGGATGAAGCACACCACTCAATGAGTGATACGTATCAACGAATACTGAATTATTTTGATGGTGCAAACATACTAGGTGTAACTGCAACACCTGATCGCTCTGATCAGAAAAGTTTAGGTAAATATTTTGATTCAAAAGCCTATGAATACACATTACATCAAGCAATCAAAGATGGTTATCTTAGCCCAGTAAAAGCACAAATGATACCTCTTGAATTGGATATTCATAATGTCAGTGTTTCAAACGGTGACTATGCTGTAGGAGATTTAGGTACTGCTTTAGAGCCTTACTTAAATCAGATTGTATTAGAAATGTTGAAATACTGTAAAGGTCGAAAAACAGTCGTTTTCTTACCTCTTGTTAAGACATCTCAAAAGTTCTGTGAACTGCTAAATCTACATGGAATCAAGGCAGCTGAAGTAAATGGCTATAGCAAAGATAGAGATGAAATTCTAGCAGATTTTGAAGCTGGTGAGTACGACGTATTGTGTAACTCAATGTTATTAACAGAAGGCTGGGATTCTCCGGCAGTCGATTGCATAATCGTTTTAAGACCTACAAAGATTAGAAGTTTATATCAACAAATGGTAGGGCGCGGTATGCGTCTAGCACCAAACAAGAAAGAATTATTATTACTCGATTTTCTTTGGATGACAGAAAGACATGATTTATGTAAACCATCAGCTCTCCTTTCTAAAGACGCAGAAATTGCGAAACGAATTAATAAAAAGATGATGGATAAAGAAAGTGGCATAGATTTACTTGAAGCAGAAAAAGATGCTGAAAGCGATGTAATTAAAGAACGTGAAGAAGCACTTGCTAGAGAACTTGCTGCCATGAAGAAACGCAAATCCAAACTTGTTGATCCAATACAGTATGCATTCTCAATCGCTGCAGAAGATTTAGCAAACTATGAACCAACTTTTACATGGGAAATGGGACCTGCGACTGAAAGACAATTAAGCTACTTAGAAAAACAAGGTATACATATAGAAGCAGTATCATGCTTTGGTATGGCGAGTATGCTAATTGATAAATTGAAGAGTAGACAAGTTGAAGGATTAGCTACACCTAAACAAATAAGATTACTTGAACGATATGGATTTAATCATGTAGGTATGTGGCCTTTTGATTCAGCTAGCAAAATGGTGTCAAGACTAGCTGAGAACAGATGGCAATTACCTAAAGGCATAAACGTATCAAGTTATCAACCGTAGGAGGATTTACATGGACAATTTACTTGAAGCCTTGAATCAAATAGATGTATCAAACGTTTCTTATCAAGATTGGATTAATGTCGGTATGGCACTCAAGGCTGAGGGCTATGAATGTTATATATGGGATAACTGGAGTAAGAACGATAAACGCTACAAGGATGGGGAATGTGATAAAAAATGGAGGGGCTTTAATGGCTCCTCTAATCCCGTATCTGGTGGCACGATTATTAAACTTGCGAAAGATTATGGTTGGATACCGCCAACAAAAGTTAATGGCGGTTTAATCGAATGGGATGACATCATAGAATACGATGGTGAAGGTATGATCTATGATCCAACAACATCCATGAAACCAACAGAACAGCTGATTAAATATTTAGAAACGTTATATAAAGATGATGAATTAGTAGCCTATGTAACAAATGATGTACGGAAAAATGCTGATGATAAATGGATGCCTGGAAAGGGTCACTTTGACCGTACAGCTAAAGAACTTATTAAACTATTAAAAAAATATCCAGATGATATTGGTGCAGTCATTGGAGATTGGAAAAGTGATTGTGGTGCATGGATTAGATTTAATCCGGTTGATGGGCATGGTGTAAAAAATGAGAACGTAACTCGATTTACATATGCACTAGTTGAATCAGATGAAATACCTATTCATGAGCAAGATGCAATTTACAGAAAACTAGAACTACCGATAGCATGTTTAGTTCACAGTGGAGGTAGAAGCTTACATGCAATTGTAAGAGTCGATGCTAGTGATGCGGAAGATTATCGCAAGAGAGTTGATTATCTATATGATTTCCTTGATAAAAACGGACTAAAAGTCGACAAGGCAAATAGAAATCCATCACGACTATCCCGTATACCTGGTGTGACAAGAAATGGTGTTGTTCAAACCTTAGTAGACACGAATATTGGTAGACGAACCTACGATGAATGGCTTGATTTTACGGAAGGTTTAATCGATGAAATGCCTTCACTCGAATCACTAGATAAAGAGTTAGCACATTTACCTACTTTAGCACCTGAACTCATTCAGGGTGTAGTTAGAGTTGGACATAAGATGCTTATTTCTGGTTCTTCAAAAGCAGGTAAAAGTTTCTTATTAATGCAGCTTGCTATTGCATTATCCGAAGGTGGTAAATGGTTAGGATTTCAGTGTAAAAAATCAAAGGTTTTATATGTGAATTTAGAGATAGATAGAGCGAGTTGTTTACATCGCTTTGATAAGATTTATAAAGCTTTAAAGATATCACCTAAAAACAGTGGAAATATCAAGGTTTGGAACCTTAGAGGACGTGCAATGCCATTAGATAAATTAGTACCAAAACTAATAAGAAAAGTTGCTAATCAAGGCTTTGATGCAATCATCATAGATCCTATTTATAAAGTTATTACAGGTGATGAGAATAATGCGTCTGATATGGGTGCTTTCTCAAATCAATTTGACAAAATATGTAATGAAACAGGATGTGCTGCAATCTATTGTCATCATCACTCTAAAGGTTCTCAAGGTTTCAAAAAAGCGATGGATAGAGCTTCAGGATCAGGCGTTTTCGCTCGTGATCCAGATGCACAGCTAGATATGATTCAACTTGAAACAAGTGATGAATTCATGGCACAAAATGCAGATGACACAACGTCAACTGCTTGGAGATTAGAAAGTAGTTTGCGTGAATTTAGAAACTTTAAACCTGTAAACTTTTGGTTTGAATATCCTATTCATAGAATTGATGATAAAGGTATCTTAGCTAAAAACTATGCGGAAGGAGATCCTAAAGGGAATCTTGAAAAGAGTGGTAAAAGAAATCAAACACCTGAGTCAAGAAAAGATGAATTTGATAAGGCCTTTGACATAAATATTGATGACAATGGTGAATGTGAAATAAAAACTCTCGCTGAGTATTTGGATGTCACTGAACGGACTATAAGAGCAAGAGTAACTGAATTTAATGATTCATATGAATTTAAAAAAGGCATAGTTAAAAGGCTGCCTATAAAAAGGGAGAATAAAGATGATAACTAATGGAAAACCATATACAAATGAAAATGGACATATTGATGATGAATTAATGTCGGATTTGTCTTTTGAGACTCAGCAAAAAGTATATTTATGGATTAAAGACGGATTCATAAAAAGAAAAACAGTTAATGGAAATCATTCTTCATATGGATTAAAACATGTGCTTCAAGATGATACAGGAATCTATCTAACCAACAATCAATTTAAAGATGCAATGATGATTTGTGGGTTCAATCCAGTGAATCCAAATGACTTGAATTGGTATTACAAAATTAGTCAAAAATCACCGATTGTTAAACGAAAAATATATTAATATTGAATTTTGGAAAATAGGAAGTTTAACCCTTTCTTCAAAATGGAAATAAAAATGGAAAATAGGGCTTATATATATGTTGTTGTTTCCAACACGCTGACGCATCGTTTGTAGGATAGGGCTTATAGCCTTGCCCTATCCCAAACATATGCATCAACGTCAGCACTTGCCTATCTTCACTAAAAAATTAAAAAAAGGAGGTAACGATGAAAATATTTCTGTTATTTGACCCACCAACAATCACAGCTCAACAAAACAAAGTTACCCTAGTAAATAAGAAACCTGTGTTCTATAAACCTGAGAAACTTAAGCAAGCTAGAAGCACTATCATCAAACACCTTAAACCTTTTAAACCACTTAAACCAATCGAAGGTCCGATTAAACTTCAAGTCATATGGAGATTCCCTAGAGGTAAAAGACATAAACATTTGGAATGGAGAGCAACTAGACCAGACACTGATAATTTGGAAAAGATGCTCAAGGACTGTATGACTGAAGTAGGGTTTTGGATAGATGATGCACAAGTGGTCGTTGAGCATGTTGAAAAGCTATGGTCAGATGATCCAACTGGTATTTCGATTGAAATTGAAGTACTTAGTAAAATTAAGGAGGAAGCAGGATGAATGTAAAAGAATACTTAAGTCGATATCAAGAAACCAAAGATAAAATCGAAAAACTAGAACAAATAGTTGCTGAATACATACGTCTTGCTAACACCATACCTGGGATTAATTTTGATCAAGTACGCATTGATGGAACTAAAAGTTTACAAGCACCGTTTGAAAAGTGGATTCTAAGAGCACTTGATGACGAAATACTTATCGAATCATTAAAAAAGGATCTACCAAAAATCAAATGTGAAATTTTGGCGTCAATAGATTGTTTAGATGTTGAAGAAGAAAGAAAACTATTAATCTTTCGCTACATAGATTGTCTCAGTTGGAAGGACATAGCCGAGAAATTGTTTGTATCATCTTCAACTTTAAAAAGATGGCACAGTGATGCATTAAGCAAAATAATTATATTGGACCATGATGGACCATCGTGAACCATTGTGAACATGTCAAGTGTGTGATAAGATTAAAATGTACAAAGATGTAGCAAAAGGTGGCTACTAGAATTTATGGAATACTGGCTTTATAAACCAGCCTAGAAACTAATGAAAGAATTCAGAAATGAGTTCTTTTTTGTTTTTGCAGAGATACTTGTAGTATTCCAACTGGTGAACTATTACAGTTATTTACCTACAGTTGGAGTGATTATATGAAAGGAAAATTGCTAGACCTATATGAACGATGGGAAAAGTCAGGGCATCTAGAAAGTAAGTTGAAATCAATTGCTGAGATGGTATCTAAACGAGCGACACAGCGACAAGTTGCTGAATATTTAGGTGTCACTGAGAAAACGATTATCAAACTGAGAAAAGTACATCCAAAGCTGAATGATGCATTTCAGTATGGGGATGAAGAGTTAAAACACAAACTACTTGATGCTGTTTATCAAAGAGCTATAGGTTTTGAATATGAAGAAACACAAACAGTAATTGAAGAAACAAAGACTGGGACTAAGAAACGAATCACTAAGTTTAAGAAACAGTCGCTACCAGACATTGCTGCAATTAAATATTTACTCATTACGAAGTTTGGTATTGAGTATAACGAGAAAAAGGCGGAAATTGATCTAATGGCAAAACGCCTAGAAAAAGATGAGGAGGAATGGGTAAATGAATATAGTGATGAAACAAGTATCAGAACTCAAAGCGTACGAAAACAATCCAAGAAATAATGAAGCGGCAATTGATGCAGTTGCTAAAAGTATCGAGGAATTTGGATTTAAGGTTCCTATTGTGATTACGAGTGATAATGTGATTATTGCTGGACACACAAGGCTAAAAGCGAGCTTAAAACTTGGATTGGCAACTGTTCCTTGTATTGTTGCTGATGACCTCACAGAAGGGCAAATTAAGGCCTTTCGTTTGGCAGATAACAAGACTGCAGAACTCGCTTCATGGGACTTTTCTAAATTAGAGGATGAACTTGCTAATATTGAAATGGATATGAGTGTATTTGGATTTGAATCATTAGAGGGGGAAGTCCCTGATAATGCAACAGATGATGATTTCGATCCTACAGACGAACTCAGTGAAACACCATACGCTAAGTTAGGTGATATATTTCAACTTGGAACACATAGAATCATGTGTGGTGATTCAACGGATAAAGAAAGTGTTGAGAAACTACTTGACGGACAAAAAGTAGACATGACGTTTACCGATCCGCCTTATAATGTGGATTATGAAGGAACTGCTGGAAAGATTAAGAATGACAAGATGGGAGACGAAAGCTTCTATCTTTTTCTTTTTAATGCATTCAAGAATATCTTTGACAACACCAAACCGGGTGGTGCAATCTATGTATGTCACGCTGATACAGAAGGTTTGAATTTTAGAAATGCTTATAAGAATGCAGGCTTTAAGTTAGCGGAGTGTCTTATTTGGGTAAAGAATGCATTAGTGCTTGGTAGACAAGATTATCATTGGCGGCATGAACCAATTCTTTATGGATGGAAAGAAGGTGCTGCTCATTACTTTATTGATGACCGCACGCAAGATACGATATGGGAATACAACAAACCTAAACGAAATGAAGAACATCCAACGATGAAACCATTAGAACTTTGTGGAAGAGCAATCTCTAACTCATCAAGAGTTGGTGAAGTTATTTTAGACTTATTTGGAGGCTCTGGATCAACTATGATCGCATCAGATCAGCTTCAAAGAAAATCATACCTAATGGAACTTGATGAAAGATTTGTTGATGTTATTGTAAAAAGATATCTAAAACATAAAGGTTCTATTGCAGAATGCTACTTAATACGAGATGGCAAAAAAATAGAACTCAGTTCAATTGATGAGTTCAAGAATGTATTAACCGATATTGAAGAAGTCTCGAACTAATAGTCACTATAGTGAAAAATTGACTTGCTATAAGTTGTTTTTTATTGATATATAGTAGTAACCAAATAAAAGTGGTTAGAAAAGAGGCATAGCAAATGAAGGTTTTATTTGAAAGAAAAGCATTCAAGGAACAAATCATACCACAAGATGAATTTGTGATTGAGAAAGTAGTAGAGATTCCAATCAAGCAGTTTAATAAGTTCTTAGACGACATGCTTGGGGATTACAAATTCATAGAAGAACATAAGGATTTGATGTATATCGATAACAATAACGTATGGCATTCAATTTTAGTTACAACTAAGGAAGTAGACTTTGGAATCCTTGTTCAATCAGAAGGTTACAGTTATGCAAGATACTCAGCCTATATTAGAAAAGATGAAATAGGAGGTTCAAGCAATGGATAAGCAACAACCTCTTAGTTATTGGATCAAAGCGTATAATGAAGGAAAGTTTGATTCAAAGGACACAAAAGTTCAAATAGAAGCTGGATGGTATGATTGGTTTTGCAAAGATTCAAGTCTAACTAATAAAACGAAGAAGATGGGTAACATCATCAAACAAATTAAACCAGGTGGAAAAGTTGATTTAGAAACAAGCTATGTATGGTTCAAGAATAACTGTCCACTAAACGGTCCACTCTATGATGATTTTAGAATTGCAGATATCGAAACAAACAATACCTTAATCCTAGTTCAAATTGATTGTGTTTGGAACGATACAAAATATACTGTGTATGAACGATTAGACGGATTTGATAAACCAGTGCTTAAAACCAACTCATCAAGAGACCTAGTCAAATGGTTGAATAAAGGATGGAATAAGTAATGTTTAAAGAATACAACGCGCATCCAAAAGGAATCAAAACAACTGATTGTGTCGTGAGAGCCATCAGCACTGCAATGGATAAAGATTACGTGGAATGCAGAAGAGAACTCAATCAAAAGAAACGAGAATGGAATTTCACAAGTTATAAAGATACTGAGTTCTTATATAAATATTTTGAAGGTAAACCTAGACTAATATTCAAAGCTGTTAAAGGTGAACCGAGAATTAAAGGTAGCGACTTTTGTGAACTACATCCAAAGGGAACTTATATCTTAAAGATGGCTGGCCATGTCGCAGCGTGCATCGATGGAGTGATTTTAGATACTTGGGATTGTTCATATCGTTCAGTCTATACCGCATGGGAAATAAAAAATAGTAATTGGGAGCGTTAAGCTCCTTTTTTACTCGTTAATGGAGGAAGTTGAAGCATGCAAGTCATAACAAGTGAATCGGTGTTTAGTGGACATCCAGATAAGGTCTGTGACCAAATCAGCGATACAATACTAGATGCCATTTTAGAACAAGATAAAAAAGCAAGAGTAGCAGTTGAAACAGCCATCAAGGATGATTTCGTATTTATCTTTGGTGAGGTTACAACAACTGCGAAAGTTGATTATAAAGAAGTAGCAATTAACAAACTTAAAGAAATAGGATACGATGAACCATTTAATGTCTTAGAAAAGATTAGTAAACAATCACCTGATATTGCACTTGGTGTTGATTCAACTGAATCACATGAACAAGGTGCTGGTGATCAAGGGATTATGTTTGGTTATGCATGTAATGAAACAAAAGAGTTAATGCCACTACCAATTATGCTAGCAAATCAAATCTCAAAAGAAATGGATAATGCTAGAAAAGAAAAGTATTCACACATCTTTGGTCCTGATGGTAAATGTCAGGTTTCAGTTGAATATGAAAAGGGTAAACCAAAGAAGGTAAAAACAATTGTTGTTTCAGCCCAAACAAAGTCATGGATTAATAGAGAACTATATGAGGACATAATTATCAATGAAGTATTAACTAAAGTCTTAGATGACAAAGCGATTCGAGAAGCTGAGATTCTTATCAATCCAACAGGTGAGTTTGTTATTGGTGGACCTTATGCAGATTCAGGTTTAACTGGTAGAAAGATAATCGTCGACACTTATGGTGGATACGCTAAACATGGCGGTGGAGCTTTTTCTGGCAAAGACGTGAGCAAGGTTGATCGCAGTGGGGCTTATTATGCTAGGTACGTTGCAAAAGCCGTTGTAAGGGCAAATTTAGCGGACAGGTGCGAAGTTCAGCTAGGGTATGTGATTGGTATTTCTAATCCTGTAAGTATTCATATAAATACGTTCAATACAGGTGTTATTAGTGATGAAGCAATTCAAGGACTTGTAAGTAAGATATTTGATTTTAGACCTTCAATGATTAGAAAAGAATTATTACTTGATGAAGTTAAGTATCAAGACTTAGCTAAGTATGGTCACTGTGGAAGAGAAGATTTAAATGTTGCTTGGGAATCAGTAGACTTAAAAGCTAAGCAGTTAAGGAAATTATATGAAGAAACCAAAAGAGCTTCACAGGTTCTATAAATCGAAGGCTTGGTTCATTGCTCGCAATATCAAAACAAACGCCACACAGGGCAAGTGTGAGCGATGTGGTGCCGTAGGTGAAGAGGTACATCACAAAAAAAGACTCACCGTTGAGAATGTGAATGATTCGTCAATTAGCCTTAATCAAGATAACTTGGAACTGCTTTGTAAGAACTGTCACAATGACGAACATGGAAGATTTAAGAAAAAAGAATTAATGTTTGATAAGGATGGTAATTACGTAGGGTAAATGATAAAATTAAATAAAAGTATAGGATAGGTTTTTATATGTCAAAAATAGAGTGTTTAAAAGAAACATTAATTAACTTAATTGAAGCTGAACCATTTATTCAAAAAATCGATATTATCAGCGGAAAATATGGAGTGAATTCAGAATATAAGAACGGGATTTATTTTTTATATGATAAAGATGAACAAGTAGTATACATTGGTAAAGTAGGTAATGGTAAAAGTACTTCGTTATATAGTAGATTGACTGGACATGGAAGCGGTTCTCATAAGGTTGAGTACTGGTGGAAAGAAATTGTGAAATGCAAGTTTAAATCATTTCAAGACTTAACCAATAGAGAACTTAATCAAATAGAAAGACTTGCAATAAACAAAAAAGGTCCAAAGTTTAATGATGTAAAGATAAATGATTCAGAAGCAGAAATAATCATTAATAAAATAGCCCCCCTATCAAGTGATAATTAACTACTTAAGGGTACCGCATGGGTGGGCTCTTAAAAAACGCAAGGCAAAAATTTTGAAAATCCAGAAATTAGATTAAGTCACTACGGTGGCTTTTTATTTTATTGAAAGTGAGTGAATATTATGGCAGTGATTGATAAAGTACAAATTGAATATGAAAGATTAAAGACGCTCTTTTTATCAGTTGAACAATCAAAGAGCGAACTTGTGGATAATTTAATCAATGAAGCAGCTTTTATGAGAGTTCAATTAGAATCACTTCAAAACCAAATTAGAAAATATGGTGCTGTTCAAATTTCCAAAAAAGGTGCACAACGTCAAACTGAAGCAGCCAAGTATTACACGAAACTCGTGAATGCATATGGAACAGTCATCAAAACACTTAATTCCATTATGGGTAAAAACATAATTGATGAAGATGATGAATTTGAGAAGTTCATAGGCAGAATGTCAGAATGAACTATTTATTAATGTATTACGATGAGATTCAAAAGGGCAAAATAAAAGTTGGTAAAGAATTACTAACAGTCCTTGAATCACTTATTAAAGATATGGATAATCCTAGATACACTTTTGATGAACGTCCTGGAAATATACGAATCGAGTTTATAGAAACTTTCTGCAAACATACTAAAAGTCCATTTAATGGAGAACCATTCATACTAGAATTATGGGAGAAGGCAGTACTTCAAACCGCTTATGGATTTAAAATGGCGGATACTAATTTAAGAAGGTTTAATGAAGTTTTATTATTGATTGCCAGAAAGAATGGTAAGACAACCTTTATCGCAGGTATAGATCTGGCGGAGTTCTTCTTATCAAAAGGCGGAGTTGATATCGTATGTGCATCAAACACATCTGAACAAGCGAATATCCTATTTGAAGAAATTAACAATATGAGAGAAGGCTCAAAAGCTCTATCGAATGAAAAGAGAAGCAAGAAGAATATCTTTCACATTTACTCACCAAAAACTAAGAATAAGATAAAAAAACTGTCAGCACAATCAAGAAATAAGGATGGATACAATATAGAGGTTGGTTGTATTGATGAGGTTCATGAAATGACTGATTCAAAAGTCTATGATGCTATCAAGCAAAGTCAATCAACTAAAGAGGAACCGCTGATTTTTATTATTACAACAGAAGGTAATACTGTAGGTGGGTTCCTAGATAGTAAACTTGATTATGTTAGAAAAATGATCAAAGGGGAGGTCCACGATGAACGAGTACTACCCTGGTTATATACTCAAGACTCAATTAATGAAATATATGAAGATAAAAGTACATGGCAAAAAAGTAATCCGAGCATCGGGACTGTTAAGACATATTCATACTTAGATGACTTGATGAATAAATCTAGGCATGACTTAGCAACACGAGTTACGATGCTTTGTAAAGACTTCAACGTTAAACAATTAGAACAAGGATCATGGTTAACTTATAATGATCTAAACAATGAAGCAACGTATGATATCAATGAGCTAAGAAATAGTTACGCCATTGGAGGTGTTGACTTATCATCAACCACCGACCTTACAGTTGTACTCTTATTAGTAATCAAAGATGGTAAGAAGTATGTTATCCCACAATTTTTTATGCCGAGTGAAGTTATTAAACGTAGGAAAGAAGAAGATAACGTACCTTATGACATCTGGGTTCAACGAGGTTTAATTACAGTAACTGAAGGTAATCAAAATGACTTTACATTGGTTACTCAGTGGTTTTTGATGATGATTCGAACTTACGAAATTAGACCTCTATGGGTAGGTTATGATCCATGGAATAGTCAGTACTGGATTAAAGAAATGGAAGACTTAGGTTTTGAAATGGAAAAGGTCAGACAAGGTATATACTCTTTATCTGAGCCCATGAAACAACTCGAAGCTGATTTGAAAAATGGAAATGTAATCTATAACAATAATCCAATAATGAAGTGGAATTTATCAAACACTCAGGCCAAGATTGATATTAACGGTAACATTCAGCCATCAAAACTTGGAAGCAAGTATAAAAGGATTGATGGGGCTGTAGCACTTATCATTGCGTATGCAGTTTTGAACAGATATAAGTTGGATTATAAGAATATGATATAAAAAACTCTTAACATAAGAGTCTTTTGTGAGGTGCTATTGATTTTATTAGCTTTATGGATTTGTATTTCCATAATATATTGCCAAACCCAAAAGGCCACATAATATAAGTCCAAATAAAATCTTAAGAACACTACGTTCTTGAACACCATTAATAAGTAGTTTGAATGGAAAAACGAATATAAAGTAAAATGTGTATTTCATGAAAAAAAGAAATGGAACTAACCACCAACCAAATAATACCCATAGAAGTATCTGCCCAGCTAATGTATCCTTATCCTCTATTTCTTCAATTATTATTCTGTAAATTGCCATTATAAATTTCTCCATCTATTTCGTTTTAGCTTTATTTATTCAACAAAAATTATCATAAGATCGATGCGATTAATGTCAGTTTCGAGATCAAATTGCAGATTAATATGATAATCTTTAAAATTAGTTTTGTTGGATATGATATTAGTTATTGCTTCAATTTCGGACACTTTTAATCCAAGTCCAGAGTTAATATTAATTAGAACTCTATTTGAGTGCTTAATAAGTGATTCATCAATATTAATAAGCTCATCTAACTTATAAATATTTAATTTGTCGATATAAATAATACAATGAATGAAGTCTAAGTTTTTATAATAGGATTCATCGAATCTTAACATAGATGGTTTACTAATCTCATCTAGAAATTCTAAAATTCGAGATTTATCTGATACAACATTCATAGTTATTCACTTCCACAGCCACAGCCTATTATGTAAAGTATATCATATTATTTCATGACTTACAATACATAGATGGAGAAGTATAAGGAGTTTAAGAAAAATGCCATTATTTAGAAAAAAAAAGGAAGGTTCAACAAGCACCTTCCAGTTATTAAATCAAAACAATACGTTCTTCACACCTTTTGGAAACAATATATCAAAGAGTGATGTTGTAAAGATTGCGATTGATCGGATAGCAAGTCAGTGTGCAAAACTAAAACCAAGATACATAAAGAAAGCGAATGATAAGACAGTTAAGGAGAAATCTGGCAAACTGTCTTTTATTTTAAAGCATCAACCAAATGAGGTTATGACTCCATACCAATTTATCTATATGGTGATTACGACACTACTCATGAACGACAATGCATTTATCTATCCAATGTTTGATGGTTCAACCGGTGAAATTAAAGCTCTTTATCCGCTTAAACCATCCATTGTTGAACCAATCATAGATTCAGGTGGTAGTTACTATTTAAAGTTTAGCTTTGACAGTACGGATTCCTTCACGATTCCATATGAGAACATTATTCATATTAAAAGGTTTTACCACACGAATCAGATCTTTGGTGGATCGAGTTCTAAAGGTGACCAAGAAGCACTGCTAAAAACAATACAAATCAATGAGAATGTACTTCAAGGTATTGATAATGCTCTTAAGAGTTCCATGCAGATTAAGGGACTTCTTAAAATGAGTGCGATGTTAAGTGAAACAGATAAGAAAAAACAACTTGATTCATTTAATGAGATACTCAAAGAGTCCATTAGAAATAAAGGCAGTTCAATTATTCCTGTGGATTTAAAAGGTGATTATGTACCTTTAACAACAGATCCAAAGCTAATAGATAAGGATACCTTAGAGTTTTTACAATCAAAAATCCTAGATTACTTTGGTGTATCTGTTCCAATCTTTCATTCCAAATATACAGAAGATGAGTTTAACTCATTTTATGAACAAACCATCGAGCCTTTAGCCATTCAAATGTCTGAGGCTTTTTCTTTAGGCTTGCTTACTCAAAATGAAATCATGCGTGGTGAAGAGATTATCTTTTATAGCGAAAGACTTCAATACGCATCTTGGAACACAAAGGTTACAGCGATTGAAAAGCTCATGGGTTTAGGCATCATGTCACTGAATGAATCAAGAGGGTTGTTGGGACTTGAACCAGTAGAAAACGGTGATAGAAGATTACAATCACTCAATTACGTCGATGCGACAAAAGCAAACGAATATCAAGTAGGGAAGGATGATTTAAATGAAGGTAACAATTAACGGTAAGGTTTCAAAAGATGTATTAAATACTGTTTTAGAAGAACAAAAAGAAAAGATTAATACAATCGAAACCTTTTGTAAGACACACAAAATTAGTGAGTTTTCATACAAGGACAATGAACTTGAATTTGTGTATGAAAAACAAGCTGCAAAACCTAAGGAGGTTGAGAAACGATGAAGAAAGAAACCAGAATAGCAGAAGTTAGGCTAGAAGAAACTGATGACAAGATGATCTTAGAAGGATATGCAATCGTTTATGATGAGCCCACTTTAATTGGTGATGAATCGTATGGATTTATTGAAAGTATTAGTAGAAGTGCAATCACGGATGCAGCCATCAAAGATGTGCCAATGAAGTATAACCACATGGACTCATTTTTAATCATCGCTCGAACTAAAAACGGCTCACTTACTTTAACAAGTGATGATGTCGGATTAAAGGTTAGAGCAGAGTTGCTTGATACACAAAGCAATCAAGATATATTTAAGATGGTCAAATCAGGCTTATTGGATAAAATGAGCTTTGCATTTGTAGTGAGTGAACAGGAATGGAATCGTGATGGTGATATTCCAAAAAGAACTATCAGAAAGATTGAACGTTTATATGATGTTTCAATCGTTGATACACCTGCTTATGATAAGACTTCGATTTATGCTCGTTCTTTAGAGGCTATGGACTTAGAACTAAAGACTATGGATTTAGCAGAGAAAAATATGAAGGCTGAGCTTATAAGAAGAAAACTAAATTTGAAAATAAAAATAGGAGAATAATCAGATGAATTTAGAAAAAAGAAGTAATGAAATTAAAGCACGTATCACTGAAATCAAAGGTTTGATTGGTGCGGAAGTAACACTTGAAGTGTTAGAACAATTGGAAGCTGAAGTTGATGAACTCAATAAAGAAAAGGACACGATTGAAAGAAAACTTGCTATTCAAAACAAGACGAAAATCAATCCAGTCGTTGTTGAAAGATCGAATCAAGTAGATAAAGATCAATTAGAAACACGTGGTAAGAACCTAAGAGAAAGTAGAATTATTCAAGTTTCAAGTGAAGAGATTCTATTACCTGAACACATTGCCGATGGCATTGCACCGCATCCATTTGCACAAGTATCTGCCTTAGTAGATAAGGTCAAAGTTGTGAACTTAAATGGTGGGGAAACCTATAAAAAGTCATTTGTTAAAGGTAGTGGTATTGCTGGTTTAACTGGAGAGGGTGAACCTTATTCAGAAACTGAACCAGAGTATGGTTATTTAACAATCACTAAAGTTAAGGTGACTGCTTATACAGAAATCACTGAGGAGTTAGAAAAATTACCTAACTTACCATATCAAGCTGAGGTTTTAAAGAATATTAATCTATCCCTTAAAAAGAAGATTAGTGAACAAATCCTAAGAGGTCCAGGTACATCCAATACATTCACAGGAATCTTTAGTGATAAGGCAATCGCTTTATCTGATACTGCAGATTTAGAAATCACCTCAATTACAGACTCAACCTTAGATGATATCATCTTTGCTTATGGTGGTGATGAAGAAGTAGAGGGTGGAGCATACTTAATTTTGAACAAGAATGATTTAAGAGCATTTGCTGGCTTACGTACTGCAGAAGGTAGAAAAGTCCACACGATTGACTACATCAACAACACGATTGATGGTATTCCATACATCATTAATTCTCATTGTAAGGCTATTTCGGACACAAACACTGCAGCTGGAGAATATGGTATAGCTTATGGATCCTTACTCAATTATGAAGTGCCTGTTTTCTCACCTGTTGAGATTAGTAAGTCTAATGATTACAAGTTTAAAGATGGCATCATTTGCTACAAAGCATCCGTATTTACAGGCGGTAACGTTGTAGGGTATAAAGGCTTCCTAAGAGTTAAAAAGAAAGCCTAAGCAAGAATAGAATTGAGGTTAGAATATGGGACTACTTGAAACAGTAAAGAAATCATTATTAATTCCTATCAGTGAAACCTATGCTGACGATGAATTAAATAATCATATCAGTGCATGTAAAAACTTACTCGTATCGACAGGGATTACACCAGCAGTTGTCGAGAGCCATCCATTAGCTCATTCGCTAGTGGTTATTTACTGCAAGACCTTCTTTGGTTTTAAAGCAGATGGTTCTGTTAAAGATTTACCAAAGAGTTTTGACATGCTCTTGAATCAATTAGCATTAACAAGTGGTGATTATCATGTTTCCGAGTAGTCCTAATATTCGACTGATTTTATTAAAGATCACATTAATGAAAGATGAGATCGGTAATCAAGGTTATGGTTTCATTTCCAAAAAAGAAGTCATTGGCATTTCAAAATCAGTAACTTCTAAAGAGTATTATGAAAGTAAAAAGAATGAATACAAAGTAGACATGGCACTTAAGATTCAAAGCTTCTTGTATGACGGTAGCAAGTATGCAATCATTGATGACTTGATTTATCAAATTGAACGAACATATCTACAAGGACAGTTTTTAGAACTCTACTTGATGGAAACAAAAATGAAGGTGAGTGATATTCATGGCTACATTGAATGATTTTGTTGATGAAATTAATCATGAAATATCAGAATATGCAGAATCAGTTAAAAAAGAACTTGAACAAAAACTTGATGAAACTGCAACATTGATATTAGAGTATGTCATAGCAAATACACCAAGAAGTGGTAGAAAAGGTGCGATGGCAGATGAGTTTATAAAGACTGACATTGGTGAAGGTCATACGAAAACCATTGTTATCCATGCAAAAGAAAAGGGTAGATTGATTCACTTGATTGAATTTGGGTTTCAACATAAGAATGGAAAGTATGTCGCTGCAAGACCTTTCATGAGACCTGCATTTGACTACTTTACACCCAAAATGCTGGATGATATTAGGAGGATTATACGTGGGAACTAAAGAAAGATTAACATACTTTTATGGACTCCTTAATGACGTACTACCTGGTAATGTTCATTATGCACTTTATGTAACTGATAACGCCGAACCACCTTTTATTGTCTACCAGGAATTGAATAAAAATCCAAAGGTCTATGCGGATGATTCGTATTTAATTAGGCAAGTGACGATTCAAATCACACTTGTTACCAAAACAAAAGATACAACGATTGAATCTAGTTTAGAAGAAGTATTACAAAATGCAGGTATTGATTTTAGAATGATTAGCGAGTATTCACTAGTTGATACTGGCATTTATCGAATTTATGAAATAAAGATGGAGGAATATAAAAATGAGCAATAAAGTAACATTTGGACTTAAGAACGTCCATTATGCAATTGCAACACCAACCGAAGATGATACATGGGATTTTGGCACACCTAAGAAACTACTTGGAGCTCAAGAACTCAGTGCAGAAGTCATCGCAGGTAAAACGGATGTTTATGCTGATGATAAAATTGTTGCAACCCTAGCATCAAGTAGTGGATCCAATATCACCTTAAAGTTAACCGAACTTGACGATGATTTCAAAGTGGATATTTTAGGGTTTGCAAGAGATTCTAATGGCAACCTTGTAGAGATTGTTAATCATAGAACTAAAACATTCGCACTTGGATATGAGATTCAAGGTGATGTGAAATCAAGACGTATTTGGTATTTCTTGTGTACTGCAAGTCCAGTTAGTGATGCGACTAAAACAAAAGCAGAATCAATTGAACCGAATGCGGTTAGTATTACAATTACAGCAAGACCTATCGAGGTTGGTAATGTATCGGTGATTAGAACGATTGCGAAATTTGGTGACACAAATTATCAACAGTTCTTTGCACAAGTTCCAACATTACCTGTCATAGGTGTATAGTATGGAAAAAACAATTAATCTAAGAGGTGAGGATCTTAAACTAAGGTCTTCACTTTTTACTATTATCTCTTATCGTAGTGTATTTGGAACTGAGTTATTCAGTGACATTAAGAAACTTGAAAATTTGAATAAAGATGAAACGGATGCAGCATTAGTTATTGATATTCTTTTTAGAATTATCTACATTCTGCACAAACCATACACAAAAAAGAGCTATGATGAGTTCTTGATGGATTTGGATTTTAGTGTCTTATCTGATGTGAAGGAACTTGAAAACATTTCAAATACAATTACCTTAATGTTAGGTGGTAATGAAGGTGCACAAGACCCAAAGTAGATATACAAGATGAGCAAAACACAACAGCCAATATCATTTATAATCTTGCTCATCTTGGCATCTCAATTAAGGATACAGAGTATTTTGATATTGATGTATATGCAATGCTGATTGAACTCGAGGTTAAAACACTATCCAATGAACCACAAGCAAAAAGAGCGACCCAAAGAGACATAGATTTATTCTTATTATAAAGGTAGGTGAGTATGATGGCAGAGACAATTAAAGGCATTAATATTAAGTTGAGTCTTGATGGCAAGGATCTTGATAATGAGTTAAAAGAGATTAACAAAGAACTTAAAGAACAGCAAAAAGACTTGCGTGCCATTAATACAAACCTAAAGTATGATAGTTCAAACGTTGAGCTTTGGCGTAAGAAACAAACCCAATTGAATGAGATGCTTGAGACGACTAAAAAACGCTTAGATACGCAAAATAAGGCGTTAGAAAAGGCTAAACAAGGTCTTAAACTTGGTACAACTTCAGACGCTGAGTTTAGAAAAGTACAACGCAATGTTTCATACAGTGAATCTGAAGTAAAACGACTTAATAACGAATTTGATAAAACAAAATCTAAGATTAAAGATTTAGGTAATGCTAAGTTTGATAATATCGCTAAGGTTGGTGGTACCTTAACCAAGAGTCTGACGGTTCCTATTCTAGGTGCTGTTACTGCTTTAGGTGCACTTGCTAAAAAAGGTGCTGATACTGCTGATGCCTTTAATGATACTGCTCAAAAAATAGGGATGTCCATCGAAGCATTACAAGAATGGAATCATGTCGCAACTATTGCCGGAACAGAAACCGGTAGTTTGGAGCGTGCTTTTGTTAAGGTTAATTCAATTCTTGCTGATATTGCCTTAGGTGATGTTAAGAATATTGCTGGTCCGCTTCATGCACTTGGTATTTCGATGGAAGACTTAGAAGGTAAAGACACGAGTGAAGCTTTTGAGATTATGAGAGATGCCTTATCTAAAGTTGAGGATCAATCTTTAAAGACTGCACTTGCTAATCATTTATTTGGTGATAAGTTAGGTTCTGAGTTGCTTCCAATGCTTAATATGGAATCAGAAGCTATCAACGAATTAAGAGAACAAGCAAGGGCACTTGGTATCATTACGAGTGAACAAGCTGAAACAACTGGTGCATTTAATGATTCGCTGGATAGATTAAAAGTATCAACAACAGCACTTTCAGTCGAACTTGCTGTGGCGCTTGTTCCAGCTATGCAGTCTGTTGTTGAAGCAATCACCAATAAACTCATTCCTGCAGTAAGTAACATGATTTCATGGTGGACGAATCTTAGTAGTGGCACACAGCAACTGATAGGTTTCTTAGTTGGACTTGCAGCTGCTGTTGGACCCGTATTAACTATCATCGGTAAAGTTGGTCCTATATTAAAGGTAGTAGCAGTTGCTTTAAAAGGTGTCGGTGCTGCTGGTGCTATTGCTGGTATTGGTATTAATGCTGCAACCTTAGGGATTGGTGCTTTGATTGCGATTGTGGTTATGGCTTTAATGCGTAGCGAAAAGTTCAAAGAATTATTAGAAAAACTCATGGAGACTTTTATGAGACTCCTAGAACCTATCATGAAGATTGTTGAAGTTTTAATGGATGCATTAATGCCTATTGTTGAGATAGTTATCAATATATTCACAAGACTAATTGATATATTAGTTCCGATCATCGATATGATCTTAGCTCCATTGATTAAGCAACTCGAGTTTTTAGGTGATATTTTTGAGATGATTTCACCCTTGATTGAGATGGTTGGTAATGTTTTACAAGCTATTTTAGTTCCTGCGTTTCAGGCATTAGAGTTCATTTTAAATCCGATTTTGGACATATTAGAAACGATTATTGGTTTCTTTACAAAGATATTTGATTTTGCTGGTAGTGTTGGTGATGTGGTTGGTGGTGCATTAGGCGGTATTGGTGATACGATTGGAAATGTTGTCGGTGGTATTGGTAATTTTATCGGAGATGTTGCAGGTAAAGTTGGCGATTTTGTTGGCGGTGTAGCTGATAAAGTCACTGGTATTGCTTCAAATGTGGTTGATACGGTATCGAACTTTGCTGGTGGTGCAGTTAAAGGTGTAACAGATGTTGCAAACAATATCGTCGATGGCGTTTCTAACTTTGCTAATAACACCAAAGAAAAGGTCGGTGGCATATTCGGTAAGGTTGGCGGTTGGTTCAGTGATACATTTAATCTGAAAAAAACTTCTAATACGAGTAACCAAACGTCTAATAAGAGCACAACCAATAATGCAATCACCATCAATACATCATCATCCACATTCGATATTGATTCAATCAACAGAGCGTTAGGTGGTAAGTTTATATGACAAGAAGATTTTACTTAGAGAATGAACATGGCCAACAATTCCATTTTAAGTATCACAGTGGTGTCTTACTTTCGAATGTTATAGGATTAGGTTTTCAACTCAATATGACGTACTTGAAATATGGCCATATCCATAAAACAGTTAAAAGAGAAACGCCTTTATCAGAAATCAGTGGGTTGCTCAATTTCATGGATGGGTATCAAGGTTATCAACGATTTATCGACTACTTAAATCAAGGTCGAGATAATTTGAAACTATACTATGTTTCCAATGACATAAAGTATGTTCACGTTGATGTGGTTTCATTAAGCAAAGCAGAGATAAAAGCTGGATTACTAAGCTGTGAAATCACATTAAATAAAAAGAGTTATTGGATTAAAGAAAGACAAATCATCATTGACATAACTGAAGTGCTTGATGGCAAAGTTTATCCTTACCCATATGATTACACGTATCAGATTACACAAGAAGGACGAACTACGATTGATGTGGGTGGTTCATTTAATGCAAATGTGATTATTGAAATGGAAGGGTCAGTCGATCATCCAGAGATCAATGTGATCCAAAATGGGATATTGGTCTCAAGTCTACGATTAAACTTAGTTGAGGATGATGTCAAAATACGAATATCATCAGTAGCTGACAATAAGTATTTAAAGATGATTAAGAATGACATTGAAACAGATATCTATGCATATCAGGATTTTGAGAAAGATAATTTTATCGAATTAAAACCAGGTAGAAATACATTAGAGTTTAAATCTGGCGTGATGGAAGATACGTTTTGTAAAGTTCATATCTTTGAATACCATTTGGGGTGATTACTATGGACTTGATTATATTAGATCACTTGAATTTCACGTATAAAGATCATGCTTATATTGGTGATGATTTCGAAATTATACATGACATTGTCATTGCGCAAAAATCACATTTCAAGATAAACAAAAGCAAACTGAATGTTGCAGTTGGTGATTATGTTTATGTAAAAGAAGATGGGGCTTACTTCGGTATCGTAGAAAATATCGAAGATGAAAAAACGCATCTTGTTATTGCAAGTGTTGATTTCAAAGAGCTATTAAAAGTTGAAGTGTTAGTTGAAAGTTTCAACGGTAATGTGGCAACCTATATAGAAGAAATCATTAGAAAAACGTATCTTCAAAACAGTGACACCAAACAAAACTTAAACTACCTTAGCATCAGTGTGGAAACATCGAAGCTGGGTAGTTTTGTTTTTGATGCGGATAAGGTCATGACAATTTATGAACTTTTGGAGCTTGCTAACCGGATGTATGGTGTTTATATCAAACATGAAGTGATATTTAATGCCGGTAGTTTTAGTGGAATATTAATCAGAATCGTTAATGTGACACGAGGCTTAAAAATAAAAGCAGATAGCCTCATCTTAGAAGACTTAATCATTAATGATTCAAGTAAAGAAAGCACGAATAAGGCGATATATTATCCAAAGACAAGTAACTTATTCTTTAAGGATACAGTTATTTATTACCTATTAACAGATGGCACGATAACAAAAGATAATACAAGTAATCTAAGATATCCAAAAGTCATATCAAAAGTTGAAACATATTCAGATAATGATTACTTAGATTTGGATACAAAAGTTCGCTCAGTTCTCAGTATTGATAAAACAGATCATCAAATTAGTTTTATGATCCAAAAAAAGAATCACTCATTAGATATCTTAAGAACATTAGAGATTGGTGATTTTGTTGAATTCATTCATAAGGGCAAACGGTATGATTCATTGGTTACCGGTATTAAGTATGTGAGCACTTTTGAAGTAGCAACCATTACACTTGGTGAGTATCGTTTAAAACTCACTGAGAAGATTCAAATTTTAAGTAAAAACGTAAATAGTAAGGTCGGGAATGTCACAGTGAATAATAGTGGTTATTCTGATTTAGATGGAGGAGAGTTTTAATGGGAATACAAAAAATAACCTTTGATGGTTCAAGCGTCACATCAAAACATGATGCAGATTTAAATGACTTTATATTTTCAGTTGGAACTGGTGTGCTTTTAGGTAGTAGGGGTAGTGTGTTTTATACTCTTGCTAATAACACCATTACATTTGAGGATGGTTATGTCATGGTTCAGGGTAGGTTAATTTATATTGAAAATAATACGCAAGTCATTGTTACACCAAATGCTAATCGCTTAGGTTATGTGGTTTTGAATGTGGATTTAACCAATAATGAAGTTTCAATTTATGTGAAAGAACAAGCATCGACTTATCCTAATTTAGTTCAGAATGATTTAAGTAGTGGTCAAGGTCAGTATGAGTTTGCATTATGTGCCTATTCTAAGACAACCACATCTGTCACTTTAAATAATCCGTTTAATAGACAAACTTTATTGAATGCTGATAGTCTTGTCTATAATCTTGAGCAGAAGATTAGGAATCAAACGTCACCAACTGTTCTTACTCCGACATTTATTTCTCAAGGTGTTTATAGGATAAGTAATTATTATTCGAATGACCTAATGAGAGCATTCATCATGATTGTATTAAGCAATGGAACGGTTGTGAATTTACCAGGACCTTTGATTTTTGAAGTGCTGGGTTCTAGTACTTCTGTAGGTTACACTTACAACGGTATTTCATATTCGATGTTTGTTTCATATCAAAATGGCAATACAACATTTACATGTGGTTCGACTACACATACAATTAGTCGAGTTGTTATATATCGTTTCTAAGGAGGAAATAAAACATGGCAGTTATACAAATTAAAAGAAGAACGTCTGCTGGTACAGGACCCATTGTAGGCACAGCAGGCACAATTAAAGCCGGTGAACCATTAGTTGACTTAAACGGCACGAATTTATATATCTCAAAAGCAGATAAAACAGGTTCTAGTGCGAATCCATTAACAAGTAATGATTATATCGAATTTGCAAGTAAAGCTAATGCTGAAGCTACGATGGATTCAAAGATTAGTGCACTTGGACTTGGAACAGCATCCAAAAAGAATACAGGTACAACAAATGGTACGGTGCCTTTAATTGGTGCAGATGGAAAACTTCCAACCTCAATCATTCCAGCAGTGAGCCCTGTAACAAGCGTTAATAGTAAAACTGGTGCTGTAGTTATCACATTATCAGAACTAGGTGGAGTTGCAACATCTACTTATAATGCACACGTATCAAGTAATCTTCACTTAACTGATGACCAAAGAACAAAGATTGCTAATGTGAAAAATGTTGCCTTGATGCAAGGTGTAGGTGCTAAGTTCGATACGACAAAGGCATCATTCGATGCATCAGTTCTTGATAATGGATTAGTACTCCATAGTATTCAGGATACAAACTATAATCCAGTTAAAACTTTTTATTACATTGGTATTGATAAAACAAAAGTACTCACACCAACATCGGTTATTGATGGTGGAACATACTAATGGCTATCATCAGAGTTAAAAGAGGCACATCGGTTCCAACCACAAGCCATTTGACTCAAGTTGGTGAGCTGGGTTTCGATACAACAAATAATGAATTATATATTAGAGGTAACAGTAGTGTTATTAAAATAGGTGGTGGATTCTCATTGCTATATGAGGGCAATCTTTCGATACCTACGACCATTACAGCTAATAACATTACGCTCAATAGATCGATTAATCTATATGATAAGATCCTAGCGTTTGAGGTTAGAGCAGTTACAGCCACAGATTCTTATGAAACACATATTGTTTACGGTAGGATGGGTACGAATAGCACAACATCAGCAAGTCCAACATACGATAGACTTTATTCATGGACTACCTTCGATGGCCAATATTTCAAAACACATTCATTCAAAGCATATGTTTCAAACTCAATCTCAAATACGATGACGATTGGATATTTAAGACATTTGATTGGAAACTTTAGTGGCACATCAATCGCATGGACTACGAACACATCAACAACTGTTTACTTAGAACGTATTTGGTTGGTTAACTAGGATGGCATATACTTTAACGATCCATAGTATAAGTCCTACAACTGCATCAAATACAGGAAACATTGGTTTAGTGATTAATTTCACATTATCAGGTAGTGGGTTTTCACTTCCTGGTTTTTCTTTAAGTCTGTATGATGCACTAACCGGTGGTACCTATGTAAAGTCTCTATATTATGATGACACTAATGATTTACAAAGTGGTATGGCATATAGTGTTTCATTTTCTGGAGTTAGCCCAGGAACCTATTATATTGAAGTATTTTTTAAAGCACCAGGATCAACAAGAAGAGCCATCACGATTACAGGTTCATCGAGTGCTACTGAACTCATTACACTAAATGGTAGTAAAGTCACATCAAACTCGCTAAATGGGAGTCAAATTACAAATGAAACAGTTAATGGAGCCAAAGTATATGGCTCTTAATAAGAGGAGGAATATAAAATGGCAATAATTAAAAACTTACAATCAAGGGTAGGGGTAGATGTTAGTTATCACCGTATCATCGGTATCAACATTAATTATCGAAGTAGAAAGATTATACTTTGTGTCGCATCCTACATTTCAAAGGATAAAAG
>NZ_JAFBBG010000010.1 GCF_016907055.1 Paracholeplasma morum | reverse complement strand
GGTTTGGATAGGAAGCCCCCACTTCGATTAAGTGGTGGGTAGTTCACATAGGAAGCTTAAACGGAATATGTTTGAGTCAAATGACTGCTAAAGGAATCATCCTCTTATATGAGAATGATTCCTTTTTACTTTTATGAACATTTGTTTGTAGGTTTTGAGTTTAGTCAATCAATTGAATACTATAGGGTTTTCGTGTATACTTTTAAGTGGTGATATAATGGTAGACATTGATAAATATTTCAAGCCTGATTTATCCAAGGCAAGAAAGAGAACAAAAGAAGATACTGAATACGTTTCTTATGAATTAGATCCTAAATATCAAAAGATTGGTATTGGGAAAACCTATAAAATCCAAACATACGGTTGCCAAGGAAATGAAGCCGATAGTGAAACTATGGCAGGTATCCTTAACAGTATGGGTTATATAAGCACGGATAATGAAAAAGAAGCAGATGTTATATTAATAAATACGTGCGCGATAAGAGAAAATGCTGAAAACAGAATCTGGGGAGAACTCGGAAGGTTAAAACCACTAAAAAGAAAGAATCCAGACCTTTTATTAGGTTTATGCGGTTGTATGGCTCAAGAAGAGAAAGTGGTAAATCGTATATTGGAAAAATATGATCAAGTAGACTTAGTATTTGGGACACATAACATTCACATGCTTCCAAACTACATTATGCAAGCTCACTTCAGCAAAGAACGTGTGATTGAAGTATTTTCTGAAGAAGGAAGCATCGTAGAAAACTTACCAAAAGTACGAGAACATAAGTTTAAAGCTTGGGTAAATATCATGTATGGGTGTGACGAATTTTGTACATACTGTATTGTTCCTTATACAAGGGGAAAAGAAAGATCTAGAAACAAAGATGAGATTATTGCAGAGGTTAAAGAACTTGTTCAAGAGGGGTATCAAGAAATTACGCTTTTGGGACAAAACGTCAACGCATACGGCAAAGATTTTAAAGACATTGATTATACTTTTGGCAATCTATTAATGGATTTAGATAAACTCGGAATCCCAAGAATTCGCTTTACAACAAGCCATCCACGAGATATCGATATGAGAACCATCGAAGCATTTAAGATATGTAAGTCTGTAATGCCACACCTACATCTACCTGTTCAATCAGGAAGCAATAGTGTGTTAAAGAAGATGAATCGTCACTATACCAAAGAGCGTTACCTTGAAGTTATTAAGGCACTGAAAGAAGCACGCCCTGATATTTCATTAACAACAGACTTAATTGTTGCGTTTCCTTCTGAAACAGAAGAAGATTTTCTTCAAACACTAGAATTGGTTAAACAAGTTGGCTTTGAAGGTGCTTATACATTTATATTCTCAAAACGTGCTGGAACACCAGCTGCAAGTTTTGAAGATGTTATTCCTGAAACCGAAAAAAAAGAACGACTAAGAAGATTAAACAAAGTTGTTAACGATGGTTATCTAGAATCAAGCACTAAGTATGTGGGCAAAATCATCAAAGTATTAGTTGATGGGGTATCCAAGCATGATGAAAATATTTTGGCTGGATATTCAGAACATAATAAACTGGTTAACTTTAAAGGTGATAAATCTCTAATTGGTAAAATCGTTGATGTTAAAGTAACAATCGCAAGAACTTGGTTCTTAATAGGAGAAGCCCTTGAATAGAAAAGATGAACTAATAAAACTAGTAAGTGAGATTGAAGAGATTAAAACTTACCAAAAATTTGAACAAGCAATTAACTCAAACAAGGACTTGAAAAAACGTTTTGCCGAACTAAAATCAATTCAAAAACAACTGGTAAACGCGAAGGCAATCCAAAAATCAAATGCCATCAAACAGTTTGAAGATACATACAGTGAGTTAAGAAATGAATTCGAATCAGAACCTTTGATTGAGACGTATTTAGATTTACAAAATGAGATTAATCAACTTTTAATTGAAGTAAAAGAGATTATAGAAACCGAGATAAATAAGGCATTATCAAATGATATTTTCAAAAGCGAAAACTAGTGGAAAAACCCTAGTATTCGCTTTTTTTGATTAGTCGGGATACTTGCTAAATAAGAGGTTTTGATGTATGATTATAATAGATTAACACTAACGGAGGGATTATTATGACAATTTTGTCCATGAACAGCGAAGTTAAGATGGGGGATCAACAAGTTAAAGTTGATAGTGTAATTCAAACACTAATGTTTTTTCCTGCAGAAAAAGTTGTTCGATTTTTTGAATCAATCGGACTAACCGTTCCAAGAAGGGTACGTATGAATGCACTTCGAAAAGAACTGGATAGTTATGTGACATCTAGACAAATTGTTCAACAAACTCTATCCGACGAAGTGAACTATCGTTTGTCTTGGTATGACAATTTTAGTGAGTCACAACTCATTAATTTAATTCCACAGTTTAGATCTTCTGATTTAGAGAAAAAAACATTGGAATCGTTATGGCTTAGCTTGTTAACTTATCTAATTGATAGAAAAGTACCTTCTAAAGAACTGTTATCATTCGTCAATGAAACTAGAGCACATTATGCCAATGTCGGTCCATTATCAGAAGATTTACTTGTTTATCATGGAAAATTAAACTCAATATTTTTCGATGATGAAAACCAAATTGATGGATTATCTCCAGAATTATTCAGACCAGTTTTATTTAAGAGTTCTACTTTAGTTGAACTTCGTGAAATCGGGCTTAAGTACGGGGTGGATGTTCCAAGAAGACTAAAGAAGAATGAATTGGTTGATATCATTATCCGTGAGCTCAAAAATCAAAACCAATACAAGCCTGATATTGAAGAAAAAGTCAAAAAAATGGCAGTAATTCAACTTCAACGTTTCGCGATCGAAAATAATATTAAGGCATCCATTGAACTGAAAAAAGAAGAAATTATTGAGTATATTCTAGCGAACGCAAAAGAAACTAAAGAGAAATACTATGTACCAATTAATCCAGGCGTTTATGAAGAGATTAAACCAACTGAACGTGTTTATATGGATGATATTAAGCAACCAATGACAGAAATTGAGTTTGAAGAAGAAATTGAGGCATTTGTAGATGCAAGAGCTCCAAAAGAAGAAATCGAGTCAGTCGTTGGTGTCATTGCTAAAGAACCTCAAGAAAAAGTGGTTCCTAAAGAAGTGAAATTCATAGAAGAGAAAATTCCTGAACCAAAAATAGAGAAAGAGATTGTTAAAGTGATTGAAAAACAAGTTGTCACAGATCAAGTATCATCCGAAACCATTAAATTATTGGTTGATGAACTTAAAGCACTACGTATGGATATTAATCAATATCACCAATTAATGCTAGATAAAGCTTATGAGAAAGCTCATAAACCTATTTTAAAACCAACCATTTTATCTGCTTATGAAACAACGCTTGATTCTAAAGAATGGAGCAAAGTTCAAAAAGAAGAAACAAAAGCCATTGAAGAATCTGAAAATGGATTTGTTGAAGAAAAGCATGATAAAGAGGTTCCAGTAGAAGCTAAGAAAGACGAAGTACAAAAGAAAGAAAAGAAAAAACACCCAGTACGTCGTTTCATTTTATGGACACTATTTATTGTGATAGTATTGGCAGCCGTTTACTTAACCATTGGATTGCTTAGAACTTATGGTGTTATTAATATTGGTTCTTATAAATCAGGTAAATTGCTAGATAAGATTCTTGATCCAGGATTTGAATTTGCTGAACATACAAGACATTATTTGGAAAACAATCTAAAATACATGTTCAATTGGGAAGCATTTATGAATTGGGTAAGAAACATATTTTAATGGGCTTATATGAAGTAGAAAGGTGATTGTATGGCTAAAAAAGAAACAACATACACTCCTATGATGCAACAGTATCTTGAAATTAAAAAGGACTACGCGGATGCGATAGTCTTTTTTAGATTAGGGGATTTTTATGAAATGTTTTTTGAAGATGCAATAATCGCTTCAAAGACATTAGAAATTGCGTTAACAGGTAGAGATGCAGGTGCAGAGGAACGAGTGCCAATGTGTGGTGTACCTCATCACGCTGTTATCCCATATGCACAAAAATTGATTCAAAACGGGTTTAAAATCGCGATAGTTGAACAAGTGACTGAACCAGGAAATGGTCTAGTAAAACGTGAAGTTGTCAAGTTGATTACACCAGGTATGATTATGGACGAAGGGATTTTGAATGCACGCACATTTAATTACATCGGAGGTATTGTTCGCGATGAAGCCCACTTTAACCTTGCATATGCAGACCTATCCACAGGGGATTTAAGTGTACTTCTTGAGTTAGGCGAAGACGAACTTATACAAGAAATTGTGCGTTTGGATCTAAAAGAAGTAGTCTTAGAATCCCATGAAAACCGCTTGATGGCCAAATTAGATAAACTCGTATTGCTTTCAAGCACCGATCATATTCTAAAACACGCACTTAATGAGTCTCTAAACCCAAAAGCCCAAAAAGCATCGGGTTTATTATTGAACTATTTAAAAGAAACACAAAGAAACGATTTAGAACAGTTTAACGAGATTAAAGTACTTGAGAAAAATTCTTATTTGAAACTAGATAGTCATTCTCGCTTAAGTTTGGAACTTACAGACACCTATAGTCATCACAAAGGTAGCACGCTAATTGAGGTCTTAGACCACTGTGTGACTGCGCTTGGTTCAAGACTTATAAGAAAGTTCATGGACGAACCAAGTAAAGAACAAAACGTCATCGAAAAAAGGTTTGATGTCATTGAAGCGATGCAGTCGTCAATGGTATCGTTACATCAACTTAAAGAAGCCTTAAAAGGCGTATATGACTTAAGAAGAATCACAACCAGAATAGCAACCAAAAATGCCAATGGTAAAGACCTGGCACAACTGAGACAAACTCTATCAAGGGTGCCAGAGATAAAACATGCCCTTTCACAGTTTAATCACCCACTACTAGATACCTATAATGATGAAATCTATGACTTAAATGACTTATATACTCTACTAGAGTCTGCCATCGAAGCTGAACCACCTCTAACTTTAAAAGAAGGTGGTCTAATTAAACTGGGCTATGACGCTTATTTAGATGAACTTAAGAATGCCAGCAGCGATGGTAAGGCATGGATGGTTCAATTTGAATCAAAAGAAAAAGAAAGAACAGGAATTAAAAATCTAAAAATAGGATATAACCGTGTATTTGGTTATTATATCGAAGTTACAAAAGGTAGCTTAGATTTAGTTAAAGAAGAATTTGGTTACCAAAGAAAACAAACCCTATCAGGGGCAGAACGATTCATTACGGAAGAGTTAAAAGAAAAAGAAACATTTATCTTAAGTGCTGGTGAAAAAGAAGTCGCGCTTGAGTATGAACTGTTTTTGAGAATTAGAGATATGGTTTCAAAAGAGACTAAGAATCTTCAAATATTATCAGACCAAATTGCATTTATTGATGCAATGTCAAATCTAGCCTTAGTTTCTAAGAAAAACAGGTATGTTAGACCTACATTTACGAATACCCGTAGTGTCTCTATCAAAAATGGTAGACACCCTGTTGTTGAACAATCGATTAAAGGCGATTTTGTCCAAAATGACATCGTGATTGATGATAAAGGGATTTTACTGATCACTGGTCCTAACATGAGTGGTAAATCTACTTATATGAGAATGTTTGCCCAACATGTTGTCATGGCTCAAATGGGATCATTCATTCCAGCAGACAGTGCAGAATTACCATTATTCGATCAAATCTTCACACGAATTGGAGCTTCTGATGACTTAAGTTTAGGTCAATCCACATTTATGGTTGAAATGCTCGAAACCAATGATGCCATTAAGCATGCGACTGATCAATCATTATTAATATTTGATGAAATTGGTCGAGGAACTGCCACATACGATGGTATGGCCTTGGCTCAAGCAATCATCGAATATGTCCATGAAAAAATCAAGTGCATTACGTTGTTTTCAACACATTATCATGAACTTACCGTTTTAGAGACCTCTCTTAAACGTTTAAAAAACATTCACGTTATGGCAGCTGAAGAAAAAAGAACCATTGTTTTCTTACACAAAATCAAAGAAGGTCCAACTGATAAATCGTATGGGATTAATGTTGCTGAACTTGCAAAACTTCCGAAACCTCTCATTAGAAGAGCAGAAGAGATTCTTAATCATTTGGAAAAAGACAAAAAACAAACTGCGCTGCTTAACTTATTCAATTTCGATGAAGTCGATGACTTAACTTATGTTTCTTTGAAAGAAGAAACCGTTCTAAATGAGCTTAAAGATCTAAATATCAATGAACTTAGTCCAATTGAAGCACTGTTACTATTGAAGAAGCTTCAAGAAGATTTAAAATAACTAGGAGGGAATTTCTTTGGCAAAAATCATAAAACTAGATGACAGATTATCCAACATGATTGCTGCTGGAGAAGTTGTCACGAGACCTGCAAGCGCACTAAAAGAATTGCTTGAGAATGCGATTGATGCGAAATCAAGCCAAATTGAGATTCATTTAAAAGGCAATGGCCTTGATGAGATTAAAGTCATCGATAATGGCGTTGGAATGGATAAAGAAGACATTCATTTAGCTTTTTTACGCCATGCGACTTCAAAAATCAAAAACGAGTATGACTTATCTCATATCAAAAGTCTAGGATTTAGAGGTGAAGCCATTCCCGCTATCGCATCTGTATCCAAAATGACGATTGCATCAAAAACGATAGACTCACTCCCATATGAAGTGACCTATGAAGGTGGAAAGCTTTCTAGCGAGCACCCAAGTCCAATCAATATTGGAACCGCAGTAACAGTCAGCGAACTCTTCTACAATGTTCCTGCAAGATTGAAATACATCAAGAGCCCACAACTTGAACTATCCTATATGTTAGAGGTTTGTGATGAAATGATGTTATCAAACCCTAATATAGCTTTCCTTGTGACCCATGATGGGAAAACCCTTAGACAATCTTATGGAGATTCTAACTATGAACACCTTTTTTCATCTGTCTATGGAACAGAGGTTGCCCAAAATCTCATATCTTATGAATCAAAACAAGAGGATATAAAAATAACCTCATATTTGATTAAACCTGTGATCACTAGATCAAAGAAGAATGATATTGTGATATTGGTTAATAATCGTACAATCAAAAACTACTTGTTAATCAATAGTGTCATTGAAGGGTATCACACCCATTTAATGGTTTCAAGATATCCGATCGCACTCATCAGAATTGAACTAGATACTAGTCTAGTAGATGTCAATGTGCACCCACAAAAGCGCGAGATAAAGTTTTCCAACGAATACTTAATCGCCAACCTAATTAGAGACAACATTAGAAATGCATTTTCCAGTAAACCACTAACCATCCCAGATGTCTTAAAGAGTGAAGAAAAATACGTAAAAGTATCTGGATTTGAATACTTGATGGAAACGGTGAATGAACCCACATTACCACTATTTGAAGAGTCCTATGAACCTTCAAAACCGCAAACTCAAAAACTTGAAGAAATGGATTACATCGGTAGTTATGCTGGAACATACTTGTTATTTCAAAACACAAATGGCTTATATTTAATAGATCAACATGCTGCGGCAGAACGCATTCGGTATGAAAAAATCTATAAGCGATTAGGCGATTTAAAAATTGATAAAAAGCAATTATTAACACCTATTTCTTATCAATTCAAGCCTTCAGAAGCGACGATTTTAGGTCAAAATTTAAGTCTTATTGAATCATATGGATTAACTTTTGAGATGTTTGGAGACTACATTTTCTTACTTAGAACCCTCCCGAGTTGGCTTGAAGAAAAAGACCTTGACTACATGGTTTATGGCTTAATAGAGCAATTAAGAGACTATCAAAAGATTGATTTATCTAAACTTAGAGATCAACTTGCAAAAGACATTAGTTGCAAAGGTGCAATCAAAGCAAATAAAGCACTATCACTGGATGAAGTTAACCACTTATTCCTAGGATTACAGGATTGTGAAAACCCTTATTATTGTCCACATGGACGCCCTGTAGTCATTAAGTTTACTCAATACGAAATTGAGAAACTCTTTAAGAGGATTGTATGAGAAAAGTCGTTGTAATATGCGGTCCAACCGCTGTTGGCAAAACAAGTCTCTCAATCGAGTTAGCTAAAAAGTATCAAGCTGAAATCATTAGCGGGGATTCTGTTCAAGTATATAAGGGTCTTGACATCGGATCAGCTAAAATCAAGGAATCAGAAAAACAAGGGGTAGTTCATCACCTAATCGACGTGTATGAACCAAGTGATTTATATGATGTAGCAACCTTTCAAAAAGAAGTTAGGAAGAAAATCGATGAAATCGAAAAACCATTCCTTGTGGGTGGCACTGGTCTATACATTAAAGCAGCTCTTTATAACTATGAGTTTGATACCCCTAAAAGAGACATTGAAGAAGAAAAAAAATATGATTTGCTTTCGAATGATGAATTATTTGAAATGCTCGTTAAACTCGATTATGATGCGTCGTTATTGATTCATAAAAATAACCGAAGACGTGTCTTACGTGCAATCGCGATGGCGAATGATAAAAAAAGAAGTTCTCTACAACAAAAAGATGAACCTCTATATGATGCCCTAATTCTCTACTTGACTATGCCAAGAGAACAACTTTATAACCGTATAAATGAACGCGTAGATATAATGGTAGAAGAAGGCTTACTAGATGAAGTTAATTCACTCAAAGAAAAAGGACATACGTTCAATATCCTTGGGTATCGTGAATTAAATGATTACTTAGATGGACTCATTAATTATGAGGATGCTATCGATTTAATTAAACAAAACACCCGTCATTTAGCTAAAAGGCAAGAAACCTGGTTTAGAAACCAAATGAAGGCGTTAATTGTGGATGTAACAAATAAGGAAGATGCACTAATCAAGCTTGATGAAGCGATTAAGTCATTTTACAAGAGGTAATATGAATATCTATTTAATCGGTATGCCCGGAACTGGAAAAACAACCATTGGTAAATTATTGGCTAAGAAGCTATCTTATGAATTTGTTGACCTTGATCATCAAATTGAGAAGGAATCTTTAATGTTTATTGATGTAATTTTTGAACAATATGGTGAAAAAATCTTTAGAGAACTTGAGACAAAAGCATTGAAAGAAGTCTCAACAGGAACCAATAAAATCATTTCAACTGGTGGTGGGATCGTCACCATTAAGGAAAACAAAAACTACATGGATGGATTGGTGATATTCATTGATACAGAACTCGATATTATCGAAGAACGCATCCAAAATGACTTTCCGCGTCCATTATTAAAAACGAAAACGTTAAGCACACTTAAAGATGAAAGAATGCTTAAATATATTTTTTTTGCCGATGTTATTGTCTCGAACGATTCTGATCCTGATAAAACAGTCACAGAAATCCTGAAGGCACTGGAAAACCATCATGCTTAAAGGGGTAATCGTGAATGGCCCTAACTTAAACATGTTGGGCAAAAGAAACAAGGACCATTACGGGTCATTAACACTGGCTGATATTAACCATCTAATTACAGAGGCGTATCCAGCAATTCAATTTAGTTTTTACCAGTCTAATCACGAAGGACAACTCATCGATTTCTTACAAGGATTAGAAGGAATTGATTTCATCGTTATGAATCCTGGAGGATTAGCTCACTATTCAGTAGCACTTAGAGATGCATTCGAATTGGTTCATGCAAAAAAGGCAATTGTTCATTTATCGGACATAGAACAAAGAGAATCTTTTAGACATATAGATTTATTTAAAGAGATTTCAGATGTATACTATAAAGGCTTAAAAGCGTATAGCTATATCTTCGCAATCAAAGAATTGCTCGAAAAACATTTACAATCATCAAATGTATGATATAATAAGTAAGGTATTTTTTATGGAGGTAACAATATGATTAGCACAAGCGATTTTAAAACGGGATTAACCATTAGCTTTGATGGTAACATCTTTCAAATTATTGAATTTATGCACGTAAAACCTGGAAAAGGTGCGGCATTTGTTCGTTCTAAATTAAGAAATTTAAGAACTGGCGCAGTTATTGACTATACATTCAGTGCAAGTGAAAAAATGGAAAAAGCCCAAATTGACAAAACTAAGATGCAATATTTATACGCAGCAGGCGATACTTTTGTATTTATGAATATGGAAACATATGAACAAATCGAATTATCTCAAGTTCAAGTAGAAAATGAAATCAAATATATCTATGAAGGTATGGAAGTTGATGTCATGTTCTATGAAGAAAGAGAAGTATTAGGGATTATCTTACCAGACAAAGTCACTCTACAAGTAGTTGAGACTGTACCTGGTGTTAAAGGTGATACTAAGACCAATGCACTTAAAGACGCAATTCTTCAAACTGGTTTACTTGTGAAAGTACCAATGTTCATTGAAGAAGGCGAAAAAATTATCGTAAGTACACAAGACGGCTCATACGTTTCAAGAGAAAAGTAATTGAAAAAACTTAAGGGTGAAATTAGCCCTTTTTTTCTTGAAATGGGTAATGTTATGCTATAATAACAATGAATTGCGAGGAACCTATATGAGATTACAAAAAAGATTAGCTGAGGCAGGAATTGCTTCAAGAAGAGGTGCTGTTTCTGTTATTGAATCCGGCAGAGTAAAAGTGAATGGACAAATCATTACTGAACCAGGATTTCCAGTTAATCCCAAAGATATGGTAACCGTAGATGACAAAATGATTGAAAAAGAAATCCATGTTTATTATTTACTTAATAAACCTACCGGTTATGTAACAACCGTAAAGGATGACAAAAACAGAAAAACAGTTATGGATTTATTTGATGAAGTCGATCGTAGTCATCGTATTTTCCCTGTAGGAAGACTTGATTTTGATACAGCTGGATTACTACTTTTCACCAATGATGGTGATTTAGCCTATTACTTGACACGTCCAGAATTTGAAGTAAAGAAAACGTATCTTGCTAGGGTTGAAGGTATGCTTACAAAAGTAGCCATCAAAACTCTTAAAACTGGGGTAGTAATTGAGAATAATTACACCACTAGACCTGCCCAAGTTAGAGCAGTTGAATATGATAAAAGAAACATGACCACCTTGGTTGAAATCATCATTCATGAGGGGAAGAATCAACAAGTTAGACAGATGTTTGACAAAGTTGGATTCCCAGTAAAAAACTTAACAAGAGTCGGGTATGCTGATTTAACCTTAGAGGGTGTTGAACGTGGAAGCTATAGACCACTCAAAATTCATGAGGTCAAAAAACTCTACGGAGAAATTAAAAAATAGTATTAGATATAGAATTTGCACATATATAGTGATATAATTAAGGGGTGTGGAGGTTAATCATGCCGGGATTTAAAGTTGCAATCGATGGACCAGCTGGAAGCGGTAAATCAACCATTAGCAAAAGAGTTGCTAAACAATTAAATTTGACACATATCGACACTGGTGCGATGTACCGTGCGATTACTTATATGGCATTGGAAAAGAAAATAAATTTAGACGATGAAGAAAGTTATAAATTTATGGAAGATGTCAAAGTGAGATATGAAAAAGAAAGAATCTACGTTAATGACCTAGATGTAACAAGTCTTATTCGTTCAGACTTGGTGACCAGAAATGTATCTAAAGTTTCTTCATTCCCATATGTAAGGAAAATCTTAGTACATATTCAAAAACAAGCTGCTGAAAACATCGATGTAATTATGGATGGAAGAGACATTGGGACCGTTGTGTTGCCAAATGCAGATTTGAAAATTTTCTTAACAGCTGCGGTTAAGGAAAGGGCAAAACGACGTCAAAAGGACAAAGAAGAATTAGGTATCAAACAAGATATCGATTCATTAGAGTCTGAAATTATTGAACGCGATTTAAAGGATTCCACAAGAAAAGAATCCCCGCTCGTATGCGCAGATGATGCTATCGTGATTGATACGACCCACTACACAATAGAGGACACAACCAATCGTATCATAGAAGAAATATTGAAAAAGGAGAAATACCATGGAAGAACTACAAATGAAGGACGTTAATCTTGTATCACTGAAGGTAAATGACAGAGTTGAGGGAACAGTTTTCAAAGTTGAAGACAAAGTGATTACACTAACCCTTGAAAACCATGAAGAGGCTAGAATGTTCGTTGAGTTTTATGACGGGGTTATTACTTCATTCATCGGAACTGTTAAGGAAGGGGACAAAGTAACTGCGATCATCAAGAAAATTAATGATGACCCTAGTTTTATTTTGCTGTCAAGAATTCCATTACTGAAAGAAGAAAAGTATGCTCAAATTGAATTGGCATACAAAGAAAACAAGACAATTCTTGCTAAAATTAGCAAAGTTGATGACAAAGGCCTACATTTAAAGTACCTTGGTTTCGATATATTTTTACCATTTGGCCTTTTGGACCGCGAACTTGTTGATCAAAAAGCATCCCTTAAGGGTCAAAACCTAGAAGTAAACCTAATTGAAGTAAAAGGCTCTGTTAACAGACCACGATTGATTGCTTCAAGAAAACAAATTTTCGAAGCAAAACGTCAACAAGAATTAGAAACAAGACAACAAGCTAGAAAAGAAGAAATCGACAACATCAAAACAGGCGACGTATTAGTAGGCACAGTTGAAAGACTAGACCCACATGCTGCAACCGTTCGTTTTGAACATGTTGCAGGTTTATTGAGAATTTCTCAAATTTCTCATCAACGCATTGAAAACATCGCTGATGTATTAGAACTTGGACAACAAATCGAAGTTAAGATTATCAAAAAAGAAGGTATGAGACTAGACTTATCTCGTAAGGTTTTATTACCTACTCCATTTGAAGTCTTTGCTGAAAACCATAAAAAAGGCTCAACTGTTACTGGTGAAGTCGTTCAAAAGCTACCATTCGGTATTATCATTGAGTTTGAAGACGGCGTTAGAGGATTATTACACGCTAGCGAATACTCATGGAATCCAAATGATAACTTTGCAAACTTCGTAAAAATTGGTGACAAAGTAGAATCTGCTATTTTAAGCATCGATGTTAAAAAGAGCAAGATTAGCTTATCAAGAAAAGCCATGGTAGATAACCCATGGAAAGATGTAACTTTCAAAAAAGGTGAAGACGTAACTGCGAAAGTTGTTGAAATCATCACGGATAAAGGTATGAATGTTGAAGCCAAAGGCGTTATTGGATTCATCCCTGTATCAGAATTATCAGTGGACAGAGTTCATAAGATTGAAGATTTATTTGCAATTAATGATGAAGTCACTGCAAGAGTAATTGAAGTCAATCCGAAAGAATGGCATTTAAAGCTTTCAATTAGACAAGTAACTGAAGAACATATTCGTAGCGAGTACGAACCATTCCTAAATGATCAAGAAGAGGCTACAACAACCTTAGGTGATCTTTTCGGAAACGTACTTAAAGACAAAAAGACAAAATAAATGAGGTGATGGCTTTGCCATTTAAAGTAGCTATTGTAGGTCGTCCTAACGTTGGAAAATCGAGCCTGTTTAATCGCTTAATAGGTTCAAGATTGTCCATAACTAATGATGCTCCTGGTGTAACGCGTGACCGCATTTATGCCAAAACAGAATGGTTAACAAAAAGTTTCGCAGTGATTGATACTGGGGGCATCGAAATTAGCGATGCCCCTTTTTTAGAACAAATCAAACAACAAGCAGAAGTCGCGATTCAAGAAGCTGATCTGATTGTTTTTGTTGTTGACTCTAGACAAGGGTTAACAGATGATGATTTATACATCGCTAAACGTTTATATCCAACGGATAAAGATGTTATTGTTGCAGTTAACAAAGTCGATAACCTAGATTTAAAACAATCGATTTATGAATTCTATGCATTAGGATTTGGCGATCCAATCGCAATCTCCGCCAACCACGGTATTGGGGTTGGTGAATTAATGGATGCGATTGTTGCCAAAATGCCTGAGGATAACATTGAAGTTGAAGATGACTCAATAAAGTTGGCTGTTATTGGATACCCTAATGTTGGTAAATCTAGTTTGACCAATGCAATTCTTGGACAAGAAAGAACCATCGTCAGCGAAGTTGCAGGGACAACTAGAGATGCAGTTGATACACCATTTACAAAAGATGATGTCAAATACACAATCATTGATACTGCCGGTATTAAGAAACGTGGACAAGTATATGAAAGTACTGAAAAGTACTCAGTCCTAAGAGCACTTCAAGCCATCGAAAGATGCGATGTTGCACTAATAGTTGTCGATGGTTCTAGAGACATAATCGCTCAAGACATGCACGTTGCCGGTTATGTCCAAGACTATGCCAAAGCAAGTGTTGTCGTTGTTAATAAATGGGATATCGTCAATAAAGATGAAAAAACTATGAATAAGATGACTCAATCCATCTATGATACATTCAAATTCTTGAGCTATGCTGAAGTAGTTTTTGTCTCAGCAAAAGAATCTAAACGTATCGATACAATTTATCCAGCAATTAATAAGGCATTTGAAAACTACAACAAACGTATTCCAACCAATGTTATCAATGACATATTGGTAGATAGCGTTGCGATGAATCCACCTGCTATTTTTAATAGAGGAAAGGCAAAGTTCTCTTATGTTACACAAGTTTCGACTAAACCCCCAACATTTGTTATATTTGTGAATGACCCAGATTTCGTTCACTTCTCCTATCAACGATATTTAGAAAACCAATTTAGAAAAGCGTTTGATTTTACAGGAACACCAATCAAACTCATATTTAGAAAGAAGGACTAAAGATGAAGTTAGCTATTCTCGGTGGTGGCGCATGGGGTGCAACCCTAGGGCAACTTTTAATTGATAATGGTCATGATGTAATGATCTATGACATCAATCAATCGTTTGTTGACGTCATCAATGAAAAACACATACACCCTTTCTTTGATTTGCCTCTTCAAGAGTCACTGGTAGCAACCAATGACTTATCGGTGGCACTCAATTATTCAGATTATATCGTATTAGCAGTACCAACAAAGGTAATGCGTGGTTTGTTGACAACCATTAACAATTTGTTAGATAAACCTAAGTATTTCATTAACGTATCCAAAGGGATCGAACCTGACACACAAAAACGTGTCTCAGAAATAGTTTTTGAAGTTGTTTCTTCAAAAAATCTAAAAGGATTTGCAGTGTTGACTGGACCATCTCATGCAGAAGAAGTCATAAAACGTAAACTAACGTTGCTGACAGTCGCTTCAAGCGATGAAGAACTTGCTACTGAACTGCAAACGGTTTTCTCGAATGAAACGTATATGAGAGTCTACCGTTCAACCGATTTAATTGGATGCGAAGTAGGTGGCGCAGTTAAAAACGCAATCGCTGTTGTATCGGGGATTGCGACAGGTTTAGACATGGGTGAAAATGCAAGAGCAGCATTAATCACACGTGGTATCCTTGAAATGGTTCGCGTGATTGAATCCTATGGTGGAACAAAAGAAAGTGCATTTGGGTTAACTGGTATTGGTGACTTAATTGTTACAGCTACGAGTGAACACTCAAGAAACTTTAAAGCAGGTAAAGAAATTGGTAAAGGTAAGAGCCTTGATCAAATCTATGCTGAACAAAAACAAACGATTGAAGGAGTTAGATCAATTCTAGCTTTACATCAACTAGCGAAGCATAAAGGTTTATCACTTCCGATTATTGAGGTTGCCTATAAAGTAATTTATGAAGACATGTCCGTTGATAGCGCTATCACGCAATTATTAACGCGTACACTGAAAAGTGAGAAAATTGAGTAAAAAATGAGTGCCGAAAGGCACTTTTTCGCACTATTATCAATAAAATAGTTAACAAATTGCATAATTTTTATTGCATATCAAAAACAAGCGTGATATAATGGCGATATAAAGACAAGAGGAGGTTCAATATGAACAAAACAGAATTAATCGCTGTAGTAGCAGAAAAATCACAAGTAACAAAAAAAGTTGCTGAAGAAGTTTTAAATGCATTTGTTGAAAGTGTTGCTGAAAGTCTTGGCAAACATGGCGAAAAAGTAGTACTAACTGGTTTTGGAACATTTGAAGTTCGTAATCGTGCTCAAAGAGAAGGCCGTGACCCACGTTCTGGTGAAACGATTCATATCCCTGCACAAAAAACTCCTGCTTTCAAAGCTGGTAAAGTTTTAAAAGACGCTGTAAAATAATCAAGTGAAAGTCTCTTATAAGGGGACTTTTTTTCTTTTGTAGATAGACTAGTTTCTTTATTGTGGACTTTTTTTAGTCCACTTTTTTCTTATTTAATGAATTACTAATAAAACCAATAAACATGGGCTAAAGTAGCCCGTTTATTATGTTATAATAATTCTGGTGATACTATGACGGAAGCTTTCATGAAAGCATTAACTAATGATGTTTTTTATTTTTTTAATAATCCTGTAAACTTAAATCAACAAGATGAACGAGGACAAAGCTTATTGCATTATGCAGTCAGAACCAGCTCTGTTCAAGTGATCAGTTATTTACTAGACAATGATATCGATGTTAACTTAGTGGATTCTAATGGAGAATCTGCCCTTTTTGATTGTGCAAAAAAAGGTAAGATGACCATTGCAAAGCAACTGATTAAAAAATATGCTAACGTGAATATTCAAAATAAAAAAGGTGAAATGCCAATCCATTTAGCGGCTTTGAGAGCAGATACAGATATGATTAAGTTATTAATGGAAAGTGGCTCTAAAACGGATTTAAAGACCAATGAAGGACATTCTTTAGTTCATTATGCAATCAAAAGTGGAAGCATCACATTTTTTGAGTTTATTCTCAAGAACTTAACATGTAAATCTAAAGATCCTGATCAAAACAGAAACACATTACTTCATATTGCTTCTGAATTAGGTAATGTCGATGTCGTTTCTTACCTTTTAAAAGACAAGTATAATCCATATCTGAAAAATAACTCAAAAGAAACGCCACTCTTCTGTGCCATTAGAAGTGGTAAAGTGGATGTGTTGAATCTTCTGTTAGAAGAAGGGTCTTATGTGGATATCCAAAATAGATTTGGAGAAACCCCACTGGAGTATGCTCAAAAAATAGGGCATTTCGATATGGCAGATATTTTAGAAACCTATTCAAACAGCTCAGTCTATCAACGTCATATAAAGAAAAATCCCCTTAGGTACGCTGTACTCAAAGAGGATTATCTACTACTGAATGAAGTTTTACTCAAAGGGATTAAAGATCAAAAAGATGCTTATAATCTTTATGCAGTTGACTATGCGTCTAAAGAAAAACTCGTCGTATTCGTCAAAAAAATTAAAGAATCATAATCAGAACAGCCACAAAGTTGTATAAAGCATGAACCATGATGCTGGACCAAACGTTGTGGTTGTTTTTTATATAAATATAGCCTAGTGCTAATCCGCTCGCACTATAGGTAATCCAGTTTGTAACAAATCCCAAAACGGATGTTTCAGCGACAACATGGATTAACCCAAATAGCAATGATGAAACAACAATCGCGATCTTCGGATTTTTAATCAATGAAAATAATGATTTTCTAAAAATGAGTTCTTCGATTACCGGGGCAAATATTACGGTAACAGCTAGAATCAAAATCCCATACTGAGATTTAAATGATGACTCAATCGCCTGCTGATTCAAGGCTTGTTCTGGCAAGTATTTAAAGCCATTACTAATAATCGTTACGATAATGTTTGCAAAAAAAGCTACAAGAATCATTGTTAAGTAACCATAACCAAGATCTTTTGCAATGTTTTCTCTTGGGAAATGTTGTTTAAATTCTTCGACCAGTGATTTTTTCGTAATTGGGATTAGACTCGCAGCTAACATCACATAAATTATGAAGTTTAGTACTGCGTTTGCGTTGTTAGTAAAGTAAGTGGCTTCTTTAGGATAGTAATAGGTTCCATCTGACAAGTCTATTTCAAATGCTTCAAGAAAAGCACTGTTATCATCGCCTAAGAACCGTTTGATGGACATATGATAGCCATCTTTAATCGGCCATTTCGGATTAATATCCTCATAGATTGAAGTGATTTGATTTGCTTCATAAGACTCTGATAAAAATCGATTGCCTTTGTTCGCAAACACGACAAACGCCTCTGTTTCGTATAGTACTTCGATGTTCTCATAGTCAGCTTTATAAAGCTCATAAGATGCTTTGGATAAGTAACCAATGCTATATGTAGAAGCCTCAACGTTTTCAAACATACTTTGGGTCTCATTAATGGTTTTTGTTCCTAATGCTAAAGATAACATCCCGAGTTGAACTAATCCAGCTAGAACCATTGTAACCAAGAAATAGATTACAAGTAGTAAAGCTGCTTTTGGTTTCTCGTAGCGATTAACCATCACTACATTAACCGGTTTTTCTTCAACGAATAATTCATCAAAGTTTATAATTTTGTCTTCGTCGTCAATTTTCATATATGAATCCTCCTAAATAAACTATTACTATTATACTATAGTTCTTTGAATTTTTTTGATATATTCCAGAAATTGTGATAATATGTTATCGGATGTGATAATATGAAAAAAACCTATTTAGTCATAGGTCTAGACACATTTGGAATAGCCTTATGTGAAGAATTAACCAGCCTGGGTGCTGACGTAATCGCTTTAGATAGAAAAGAAGAAGCTATAAGTAGAGTTACTTCGTTTGTTGAGAATGCGGTAATTGGAGATTCAACTGATATCAACGTATTAAGAGAAATTGGTGCTCAGCATGCTGACCATGCGATTGTCTCAATCCCGGGTAACGTTGAAAATAGTATTTTAACAACCATGATTCTTGCGGATTTAAAAGTAGATAAAATCACTGTCAAAGTTGACAATGACTATCATGCAAAAGTAGCAGAAAAAGTTGGAGCAACCGAAGTAATATCCTCAGAGAAATCTGCAGGTAAACGTTTAGCGAGAAGACTATTGTCTGATAACGTATTAGACTACTATAATATTACAGATGATTATGGTGTCTATGAAATATTCATCAGCGAAACGTTTAAGAGTACTAAGGTCGTTGATCTTGATGTTAGAAATCGCTTTGATGTAAACATTCTACTAATAAAGAGAGGTAAGAATGTAATTTTACCTAAAGCCGATAGTGAACTTCGCAGTAAAGACATTGTCATCGTGCTTGGAAAACATGATCGTATTTCAAAATTCCAAAGTATCTTACACTAAATCAGTTTCTAACTGATTTTTTTCTTTTCAATTTGTGATATAATAAAAAACAAAAAGGGGCGTTCTTATGCGATTGTTAGTTGCCACACAAAACGAGTTTAAGAAAAAAGAAATCGAAGCGATTTTAAAGGATTCTTTTGATATCATCTCTTTAAAAGACCTTAAAGATTTTGATGATGTCAAAGAGACTGGAGACACATTCTTTGAAAATGCACTGTTAAAAGCCAGTTATTTCGCAAAGAAACATAACATGCTTACTTTAGCAGATGATACAGGACTATGCGTCACTTCCTTAAATGGTGCACCAGGGGTATTTTCTCAAAGATATTCAGGTTTAGGCGATGAAGCGAATATTGATCTACTTTTAGACGAATTAAATGGGTCTAAGTTTAGAGATGCTTACTTTATGACGGTCATTGTGATTTACAACCCTGAGGACCAAAGCTATCAAAGTTTCAAAGGCCGTTTAGATGGATTGATTACAACGTCAAGGCGAGGCACAAACGGATTTGGATATGATTCAGTATTCTATATTCCCGGAATGGATAAGACTTTAGCAGAACTGGATACGAAAACCAAAAATACGATATCTCATAGAGCACTTGCGCTAGATTTGGTTAAGGAGTCATTCAAGTGAAAATCCTAATCACATCTGATGCCCACGGTAGATTTGATCGTTTATCAATGATTCAAAATCTACACTCAGATAGAGACCTTCATCTAGATGCAGGTGATTTAGTGATTACTCAAAGAGAGTACGACCAATTGCATATTGAAGCCGTTAGTGGAAATGCTGATCGGTTTTTAGAATTGCCGATTCACATTGTAAAAACCATTGACCACAAACGCTTTTTGGTACTACATGGACATACTGAAAACGTTAAGTATGGTTTGGATAAATTGATTGATCTCGCTTTAAACCTCAAAGTGGATTACGTCATTTATGGTCACACACATGTTCAAAAAATAACAAATTATAAAAATATCATATTGATTAATCCAGGCGCAATATCCAACATTATTCCTGAATATGCGATTTATGAAGATGGTCAAATTGTTTTAAAAAAAGGAGTATAAAATGGAAACGTTAATTATTGAAAAAGCAAGTCAAATACTGAACAAAGAAGTGTGTATTGTTCATAGACTTTTAGGTGGGATGAGTAATTATACTTATGTCATCGAGGCAGATGGTGCAAAATACACATTCAGATTACCTGGTGAAAAGGCAGAAAACTTTGTCGATCGTGGTATTGAGCTTAAAAATATCGAACTGGTTGAACCACTGGGGATAACGAATCATACTGTTTATTTAGATTTGGTCTCTGGGATTAAAGTCGCACAGTATGTGGAAGGTGAAATTTTATCGACACTCGATAGACATAATCACTTAGAAGCTGTATCAAACACACTAAAAGTAATTCACAGATCTGGATTAAAAGCGTTGAATGATTACGATATGATTGGCAGACTAAAGAAGTATGAGAAGTTGAATCATACTCATAATGATAACTATTTTGTATTAAAAGACCATTGGTTAAAGTTATATGAACTTTATAAGAATGATCCTTTAGTACTTTGTCACGGAGATGCACAACCATCTAATTTCATTATTACTGACAAACGTGCCCTAGTAGTAGACTTTGAATTCACAGGAAATAACGATCCTTATTATGATATAGCATGTTTTGGAAACATGGATTTTAGTGATGCTAAAGCATTATTGGATGTTTATTTGGGTAGAAAACCAACCAAAGAAGAAATGAAGAAACTGATTTTCTACCGTATGTTTCAAACCTTACAATGGCATCAAGTAGCAACCTTCAAACATGAAATCGGTCTATCTGAAAAATTGCATATTCCGTTTGATGTGGTTGCTTTAAAATACTTAGAAAAAGCTACACAACTGGAAAAAGAATACCACGAGGTATAACAAATGAACATTAAAGCCCTATTGAAACTACCGAAAACTGAAGAGAGTTTTAAAGAAATAGAGGCTTTTCTAGCCGAAACACACGACTTAAATGAGATTCTCTTAGTAGAATCTTTTTATGCTGATATATTGATTGAATATGGCAACTCAGATACTGCTATACAACTATTGACGCATATTATGACATCTTTAAAAAACCGACAAGACGATCCTCTTTATGAAAAAGCACTAAGACAAACCGTCGATGCATATATTGAAAAGAAAGACTATGATAATGCGATTGAAGCCATTAATCAACGCAGAAAGACGTTGCCTATTCTTAAGCACTATTTGTATTATTTAGACTTAATCAAGCTCCATAAAGCACTTAATATGCCTTATTTTGAGTTAATTGATCAAGCACTAGAAGAAGTGTTGCCTGATGAAATTAAATCGAATTTCTTAATTGAAAAAGTCGATAAGTACATAGGCAATCATGAATTTGATTTAGCACTTTTAAGCATTAACTCACTTAAAAATACTAAACTTGACCCACAAACCAGATTTAGACTAGAAAAAATAGAGTTAGACATCTATGTTGAAAAAGCTGATGTCGTAATGCTTGAAAAACTTCTTGAAGGTAAAACGGATGCTAGCTTTGACTACTATTATTTAAAACTCTATGTTCTTTCTGATAAGTATCGTCAGGCTTCTTTGTACGAAGTTGAACATGAGCATCGTTTTGAACAATTAGACTATGAAACACAAAAAAAGATTTATGAATTATTAATCGATGTTTATAAGAGGCAAAATGATAAATTATCCTTAGAAAACTATTCAAAAAAACTGAAGTCTCTTAAAAAACAAGAACCTAAAATCGACACCCCTGTTAAACCTAAACAGATTAAAAAAGAAGAATTAGAATCAGAACCATTTAAAATAGAAATCAAAGAAAAAATCATTGAAGTCAATAAAGTTAAACAGTCTGAAGCATTTGATTACATCCGTTCACTATTAAATAAGGATATCGAAATCTATCAAATAAAAGGGTTAAGAGAGAAAATACGTCAATTATTGATGATTGCTGAAAAGAAATACCCATTTAAAGAAGCTGTAATATACGTTGATCCTAACAAACTATACCATTATAAAATGGGAAGACTATATGAAAAACCCCTGTTAAAAGAACATTTTTTTAAGAGTGTTTTGCATGTAGCCTTTGATAGACAGGAAGACATCATTGAATCACGTACCCTCGTAAGATGGCCAATTGATGTCCTCACTGGAAAACCTTATGAAGATCATATCAATCAACTTTATACTTATCATGATTCAACAGGGTCAATCGTATTTTATCAAACTGAAACAAAGAATGTATTTATTGAAGATGATTTCTTCAACATGCTATCTGTATTGGTATTTAACGTAATCAAAAAAGATATTGTTCTTCATTCTTTAGAACTTGAAAAAGACCTATTTAAAGCCATATATCAAAGTGATTTGACAGCCTATCGCGTAGTCGAAGACGACTTAATGCGATTTAATAAACAAGCACTTATACTATTTGATTTTCCAAAGTATGCGCCAATATCAGCATTTAATCAGCAACTACGAGGCGAAGATCAAATTCGATATAAAAACTTCTTATCCACCCTTACGGGGAAATCGACGATTAACTATCAGTATCAAGATAAGGATATTGAAGAAACATCCACGCTTATCATCGTCGATAATAAACGCATCATCCTAAGCAAGTTTAAAGATATTACCTCACAAAAGAACTACGAAGATAACTTACTAAAAACAGCTTTAATTGACCAAAAGAACAACGTGGCCAATCGATTTGCATTTGAGGAGAAATTGTCTTTTTTTACCAATCAAAAAACAACTTTCATATTAACAGAGTTAAATGGCCTTGAAAACATTCAAGCCCTATATGGATTATCCAAAGTCGATAGTTTCTTTAAACACTTTATTGAAGCACATCTTAACCACTTTAAACAAGATGTTTACCTGATTGATAACAACAAGTTACTAATCGTATTGCCGATTAATGATGTTAGAGCAGTTGAAAAAGCGATGAGGGACTACGGCGAAGCACTTATCGCCCATTCTGATGGCATTAATGAACACTTCAGTTTCAATTCAGGGGTCATTAGGTATCCGATTAATACAACAGAAACCAAATCTGAGAAACTATATAGCTTCTTGGGTCTAGCCCTGGAAAGAGCTAAAAGACGTGGCCAAAAATCGTTCTATCATTATTTTGATTTTGAAGATTACAAAGAAGAACATTTTGAACTCTCGATTATTGAACAAATGAACATGGGCATTATGAATGAGTCCTTAGAAATTCAATTCTCGCCAATTATTCATCTTAAATCCAATAAAGTGTTTGGATACTCAGTTTATCCCTGCGTTCCTAATTTAATGGTGGATTCTAACTATTACAGTCTAATTGCTAAAAAACGCTCAATCATCGAAAGATTTGACCGATATATTTTGAAAACCAGTGCTAAGTTTCTTCAAAAACTCGAAAAAGAAACCGGTAAGTACATTAGGCTCTCAATTGATATTGATGAAGAAACGGTTAGATCCAAAGAGTTTAATCCTTTTTTCATCGGATTGTTGAAACAGCATGATTTGCCTTATACATTATATGAGCTTAGAATTAAATCTGACCGTCTATCTGACCTAGATTTTCTAAGGTTGAAAGAACTGTCTGATTTAGGTATTCATATTGGTGTTGAGTCATTTAATTATATGATTAAAGACATTCACTTTGTGCATTTGACAGACCGTTTTAAACTCGATGACAGCAAAGTCTTTGATTATCTATTTGCTCAAAAAGAATATGCTGAGCATCATGGCATAGGACTGGTTTTCGACAGATTAGAAGATAAGGATTTACATAAGTTGAAGCAGTACTCACCAATCTATCAATTGGATTCAAGAAAGAAGATGAATGAGTTATCTATGATTAATAAAATCAAAGGAGTGGTAGTGTGAGCATTGAACTACTCGATAAAATCAAATCGATGAATGGGTTTGAGAAAGACACTCAAAATTACTACAAACTGATCGCTTGTATACAGGCACTGAAGCAATCCGAACACATCAATAATGCTTTTTTAGACCAGTTAACCGAAAAAAATACGCCCAAATTATTAATAAATATCTTTGGATTACTTCAAAACTTGTTTGTCTCAATTGACGCGTTATACGATATGACTCGAATTACGATGAGCCATAAATACTCAATTAACATCAACATGAACAAAAACCTGCATGAACTTAAGTATATTAGAAATGATATTGTCGGTCATCCAACCCACCGAACCTATCAAACTGGTGGAGTCGGGTTTTCAACCATGTCTTTAGATCAGACAAGTATGAAAATGATTGTCTACGAAACACACTTTTTCAACAAGAAAATGCATGAAGTTAGATACCGCAAAATAGATACATTGGATTTAATTGATGACTATCGTAGTGAAGCTAGTGTCATCATTAATGAAGTTTATTCGCATCTATCGAAAGATATCATCTTTAGTGAATTATCGAATATGTCATTACAATTTTATGAAACCCTACTATTAGACACCTTTGATTATGGATTACTACAAAAGATAAAGGATAACTATTCTAAGGACTTAAACATAAAAAAAGAGAGTCACAACAGAGTATTATGGCGTATATCCTTACTTGAAATGCTTGATAATTGGAAAGAAGTCGATCCAGAAAAAAAAGAGTTCGTTCGCTATATGAAACTCCAACAAGCAAATAAACTCTATGAAATGACTTCTATTATTGAGAATAAAGCGCCAATGTTATTAACTCAACCAACGCCTGAACTTCTAAAAGCATTTTTTAGATTCATCAAAGAAGATGAAAATAGGGCGACACACATTAAGACTTTAAAAGACTATGATCATCCTTATTATGAGTCAAATTTACTACATATGATTAGCTTAACTAAAAGTAATTCAAAAGCAAGAAAACTTCTAAACTGGCTTAAGAGTCAAACAAGCGAATATAAGGTATACACCATTGGTAATGCCCTTGAAAAATATAAAAACGTTCAGGCATGAACGTTTTTTTCTTTGTCTTTAGGTTCTTTTTTCTTCTTTTCTTTCACAGGTTCTGGATTTGTCCCGCTAATAATCACATGAGCGATGTACGACTTGATAGAAGCATCCACAGCAAGTGATAATGCAATCTCTGTTAAATCGAGCTCAGAGCTATGGTTTACCCATGGTCCAGCAGACTCAATGTCTTTGATGACAGTTTCAAGTTGTTTTTGGTATATTGCATATAGATTTTCTGTAAACCCATCTTTTTGTTGGAAGATTTGTTTGATATCAGAAATCGGTAAAACCCTCTTTAGGTTCGCTACCATGATTAGAAGAGCTATTGCATCTTTGTCATACTTTTTATCCTTAGGATTTTTAATGACGTTGTCTTTAACATAGTTGTTAATCATAGAACCAGTCAAAATCTCTTTATCTTGAGGTTTAACTGGTGGAAGTTGTTTTTTGATATAGGTCAACACTTGATCCATATACAACTCAATATCAGGTATCTTATCGTAGCTAGGTGTCTTAAACATTTCGAGTAATTCGAATAATGACTTTATTTCATTCATAGTATCACCAAAAATATTATAACATGATTACTAAAAAAACAATAAAAAAGTATCATTCTCTTGAAATAGTCTTTGTTATGTTGTATACTAGTATTGAAAACTAGATGATATAAATATAAAGGAGATGAGCTTGTGAGTAAAATTATAGTTATTGGTGATTCATTGTTAAAAGGTGTTATCTATGATGAAAAAGAAAAGAAACACATGTTATTAAAGAACTCTGGAATCAATCAATTGATTGAACATGGATATACACTAGAAAATTATGCCAAGTTTGGATTAACCATTGAAAAAGCAAAACGAATCATTGAACAAGACACGCTTGAAACCAACAGTAAAATCATTCTAGAAATTGGTGGAAATGACTGTGATTACAATTGGGATGAAGTTAGTCGAAATCCATATGGGATTCATCAAACCAAAACACCTCTAGATATCTTTGAAGTAGAACTAAGTGGCCTAATCGAGCGTTTGATAACTCAAGGTATTACGCCTGTATTGGTTAGCATCCCACCATTAGATCATAATTTATTTTATAACTTTATCTCTGAAAATCGTGACAAAGATAGCATTTTGAGTTTTCTCGGGACAAAGAGAAAAATCTATGAACATCAAAAAGCTTATAATGAAGTGATACTTAAACTCGCAAATGCCTATCAGGTTGAGGTTATTCCTCTAAGAGAAGCCGTCGAACAACAAGGCGATGTCGAAAGTTTATATTGCTTAGATGGTATGCATCTAAACGAAAAGGGTCAAGGTTTGATTTATGAAACATTCAAGTCTCATTTAGATAAAACAACCAATCGCAATTTCTAATAAAAAACCTCCTGTAATGAGCCATTACAGGAGGCTTTTGTTATAGTAAGTGAGAGAAGGCAACTAAAACCATTTGGTATAGTCTGTAGATTACGCCTCGTTTGTTTAAATCACTTTGGGTTAAGAGTACAGAGGCTTTCATGGACTCAACAAGGTACTGTTTCATATCGATGAGTGCATCTGATTTGTATAGCCACACAGAGTTTTCAAAGTGTAAGTATAAGCTTCTAAAGTCAAAGTTGGTCGTTCCGATAACTGCGACCTCATCATCAACATACAAGATTTTGGAATGGATGAATCCTTTTTTATATTTATGGATATACACATTTGGTAATCCGATTAACAGTTGATAATAGTGTTCGGAAACAACAGCAACATACTTTTTATCAGGAATGCCTGGAACAATTATATCGACTCTAACACCAGATAATGCAGCCAGTTTCAGCGCTGTCTGTAGTTCTTGGTCAATAATGAAATAGGGTGTTGTGATGATGATTTGCTTTTTGGCAAACTGAATCATTTGCATGTATGTATGTTTTGTAATAGGGTTTTTATCTAAAGGAGAATCAGCAAATGCGATTACATAGCCATTATCAAGAACAGAATGTTTGGTTTGATATAGACTAAAATCCACATTTTTTTGGTATATTCGATAAGTTTGTAAGAATATTTGAGTTAGAGTGTGAACTGCTTCACCTTCGAGCAATATTGCTGCATCTTGCCAATGACCGAATCGTTCTTTTAGATTCATATATTCATCCGCAATGTTCATGCCACCAGTAAGCCCATATTTGCCATCAACCACGACTATTTTTCTGTGGTCACGGTAATTCATCATCAGGTTAAGTCTAGGTTTCATCGGATTGAATTTAATGACATCTATATTATGCTTTCTCAAGTCTCTATCAAAACGATTGGGAAGATTAAGGGAACTACCAAAATCATCATAGATTAAGACAACCTTCACACCTAGTTTCGTCTTTTCTTTAAGCACTTCATAGATGTCATTCCATACTTGTCCAGTATTGACAATGAAATACTCCATAAAAATATAGTGTTCAGCTTTTCTTAGTATGTCTAATAAATGAATAAGCTTTTGATCTCCAGAAGCGATAAATGTTGCTTTCGTATTTTGATATAAAGGCCAGTGATCATTTAGAAGATGAACAACTTGTTTATTGATGAGTGGATCTGACATTGATAACAGTTCAGATTGATTAGGGAGTATTTCTTTTCTTACAGAGTCAATCTTAATGAATAGACTTCGAACTTTTCTTGAGAGTTTATGCTGTTTAAAGAGAATGTAGAAGAACCCACCAAATATTGGCGCAACCAATATTGGGATGATCCAACCTATTTTATAATTTGGAGATTCATCTGAGATTATGACAAAAAAAACAACCACGTAACTTAGAACTTCTAACGTGTAAAGCACAGGTTTTGCATATCTAGATGCGGATAATACTAAATATCCAAACACAAATAGTTGTATAAGGATTAAAATACCAACAATGGTTATTCTATGTGTTAAGAAGCGTATTAATTTTTCCACTATAATCACCTAGTCTAATTATAACCTAAATGGCGCTTGTAGGGTAAATCTTTTGTCTTTTATGTTTGGATTCACTATAATTAATATAGGAGGTAATTATGCATATCGATATTTGGCTAGACTTCAGCTGTCCTTTTTGTTACATCGGAAAGAAACGCTTTGAAGATGCCCTTAAAAAACTAAAAAAAGATTCTCATGTTACCATTTCTTATAAAAGCTATCTATTACAACCTTATATCACGGCAGAAGAAACTCAATCAAGCGCAGAGGTATTAGCAAGGCACAAAGACATTAGTGTAGAAGAAGCAACTAGTATTCAAAACAGACTGGCACAAATGGCCTTTGAAGATGGGATTAAAATGAATTTTGAAGATTTGATTCCAACAACTACCCTTTTTGCACATAAGATACTAAAAGAAATTCACGGTCAAGATCAACAAACTCTGTTCATTAATGCAATCTATCAATCCCATTTTGAACTTGGTGAGAACATTGGATCCTTAGAAGTATTAATTAAGTACGGTTTATTAGCTGGACTCACTAAGGAAAGAATTATTGAATGCTATCATTCTGTAGCACACAATGATGCAATCCAAGAAGACATCATCGAAGCAGAAAAAATCGGTGTTAATGGCGTTCCTTTCTTTGTAGCAAATCACAAATACGGACTACCTGGAGCGCAACCTACTTATGTATTTTTAGAGATGCTTGAAGACCTATATTATGAGGAAAGACCAAAGAATCACTCCAAGACAGAATATTGTGTTGGTGACAACTGTAATCGCAAATAATGAAAACACTTTTTTCGTACGAAAGAAGTGTTTTTTGATATAATAGACCTAAAGCGGAGGGATACAGTGAGAAATTTATCCATGTTAATTGATTTCTATGAGATAACAATGGCAAATAGCTATTTTGCTCATAATAAAAACGAAGAAGCAGTATTTGATTTATTCTTTAGATCGGTTCCAGATGAAGGTGGTTATGCCATTATGGCAGGTCTTGAACAAGCAATCCAGTATATTCAAGAATTGTCATTTACCGAGAAAGACATTACTTATTTAAGATCAAGAAATTTATTTGATGAAGGCTTTTTAGACTACTTGAGACACTTTAAATTTACTTGTGACGTGTATGCAGTTAAAGAAGGGACACCAATTTTTCCTAATGAACCAGTCTTAACTGTAAGAGGGCCAATCATTGAATGCCAATTGATTGAAACCATGTTATTACTAACGATTAACCATCAAAGCTTAATCGCAACCAAAACATCTAGAATTGTATCGGCAGCCAAAGGCAGAGCTGTATTAGAGTTTGGTTCTAGAAGAGCACAGGGCTATGATGCGGCAACCTTTGGTGCCCGTGCCGCTTACATTGCAGGTGCAGCCGGAAGTTCAAATACGATTACGGACAGAGACTTCTCCATCCCTGCATTAGGGACAATGGCGCATTCTTATGTTCAAAGCTTTGATTCTGAATATGAAGCATTCTTAGCCTATGCACATACTTATCCAAATGATACAGTGTTATTAGTGGATACTTACTCGACCCTTAATTCAGGGGTTCCAAATGCCATCAAAGTATATCAAGACTATTTAAAACCAAATGGGTATCCATTAAAAGGCATTCGTATCGACAGTGGAGACCTTGCCTATTTGTCAATTAAAGCTAGAGAAATGCTTGATCAAGCAGGTTTGACAGATACAAAAATCACGGTATCTAACTCACTAGATGAATACTCAATTAGTAATTTAGTTGAACAAGGTGCAGCGATTGATGCTTTTGGTGTAGGTGAACGTTTAATTACTTCTAAAAGTGATTCTGTATTTGGTGGTGTATATAAGCTTGCAGCACTAAACCATAATGGCAAACTCATTCCAAAGATGAAACTTTCAGACAACGTTGTCAAAACGACGAATCCAGGTTCTAAGAAACTATACCGTTTATTTGATAATGAATCGAAAATGGCTATCGCAGACGTGGTTACCTTAGAAGATGAAATCATCGATAATAAGAAACCATACTTACTATTTGATCCAAACTTCCCATGGAAGAAGAAAATGGTCTCAAACTTTACAGCGGTTTCATTACTAGAACCAATCTTTATTAAAGGTAAACTTGTCTATGATAAGCCAACACTAAAAGAGATTAAAGCCCACTATGAAGTCCAAATCAACACATTATGGGCAGAAGTTAAACGTTTTGAAAAACCACATCCATATTATGTGGACCTTTCAAGAAAGCTTTGGGATTTAAAACAAGACTTAATTGAACAGTATTCTAAAAAACAATAGAGAAAAAACATCATTTGGAGGGATAATCCCCAGATGATGTTTTTTTAATTATTCTCTAATTTTTTTGACTTCGGTATATGCCATGATGTAAGGGCCAACGCCTTTTGCATCATTCTCTACAATAGGTTCTGATAAATAATAAGGGATGCTGCCATCTCTTCTTAAATTATTGTCTGGTCCTAAACCAGCTACTAGGCAAATGCCACCCATGTTTAGATCACCATTTTTATTGGTGATATAGGTTTTTGTAATTCCGTCAAATATTTCCAGGCCCTTTTCGATATATGATTTAGGTAATGCCCCTAATCTCACGCCTTTTAAAATGGCATAAGCAATTAAGGAAGACCCAGAGGATTCTAAATAGTTTTGAGGTTCATTCGGATGGTTAATGACTTGATAGAAGAGCTTAGATTTTTGGTCTTGATAAGACAAAAGCCCATCAATCGCTTCTTTTAAGAGTGGAAAGAAGTAGGATTGTCTAGGTTCATATGACGGATCCAAATAGCCGATAACATCGGTGATAGCTACTACATACCAACCAGTAGCACGTAACCAAAAGTTTTGTGACAATCCAGTAGTTTTGTCTGCCCAAAATGCAGTTCTTGACGCATCATAACCATGATAGTATAACTGATGGTTTTCATCAAACAAATTGTTTCTTGCGACCTTAAATTGGTTTAAAATATCTTCGTAGTTTCTTTGATTGTTACGTAAAGATTCATAGCGCGTATAAAAAGGTTGAGCCATAAATAGTCCATCTAGCCATACTTGATGTGGGTAGATTAATTTATGCCAAAAACTGCCTTCTTTTGTTCTTGGTTGTCTTAAGACATGTCTATAGGTAAGTTCAATTGCTTTTGAGTATTTTTCTTTTTTGGTTCTTTCGAACAAATCAAATAAAACTCTAGATTCACAAATATCGTCTAGGTTATAGGTATGTTGTTCATAGCCTCTTAATGAGCCATCTTCAAATACATAGTAATCGACAAAATTCTCGACAAACTCATAATATTTTTCATCTTTTGTTTGGTCATATAAGGACAGAAGTGATGTCATCATACACCCATCCACATAGTTCCAAGCTGGTGTTTTACCATGCCTAATGGCTTCAATGTTCCAAAGCGGTTTATCTGGGGTGGAACCGGCCATTAATTTATCAATATAATCATCAATTAGTTTCATAATAAAGCCTCACTTTCATACCTATTATAGCCTAAAAAAACTAATTAAGAAAGGCTTAATGACGATATTTATCTTAATTAGAGAATCGTTTGTAGTAATAGACGATTTAGTTAGAATATTAATATAAATTAAACAATTTGATAATCGAAAAAGAATATTTCCCATATATAAATATATATGATTGAATCGACGTCACTAATTATGTATAATGAATATGTTATTTAAAGAGGGTATGGAAATGCAAAACGAAAAACAAGACCGAAAACATTTGATATTACATGATTCTAAGATCCTAAAAGGTCTAATAATACTGGCATTGCCACTTTTTTTCAGCAACATGCTCAAGTCACTTCATGATATTGTAGACTCCTATTTCCTTGCGAGAATGGATACCTCAGAAGAAGTGATTGCATCTACTTTAGCAGCGATTAACATTCACTGGCCAATTTATAACATATTTAACGCACTAGGGGTTGGATTAGGAATTGCTGGTATTGGAATCATAAGTCAATACATCGGTTCAGGTAAAGACAACCTAGCTAGGACTTATGGTGGTAAGTTGATTAGTTATAGTGTGGTTCTTGGATTAGTAGTTAACGCTTTATTATTCTTTGGCGCCCCTTTGATTGCAAGCTGGATGGGTGCGAAAGGCGATACACTTGAGTTTGCGATTGTTTATTTTAGATACCGATCTATCGAGTTTGTTTTCGTTTATGTGTTTTTAGCTTATCAAGCCATTAGACAAGCAAGTGGGGACACATTATCTCCAGTGATATTATCTGTGGTTGCTATCTTACTAAATATTGTATTAACCTGGTTTTTCATTGGTGTGTTAAATATGGGCATACATGGTGCAGGTTTATCTACTTTAATTAGCCAGATTGTGATTGTACCCTTTGCGATATATGACTTATTCTTTAGTAAAAAACATTCAAGACTTACGATTAAAGATCTTGGATTTGATTTACCTATCATTAAAGAAATTTCAAAATATGCAATGCCATCGGCTGCTGCACAAGCCTTCAGTTCATTAGGGTTTGCGGTGATTCAGTCGATGATTCTAAGTTATGGTGATGTGGTTTCATCAGGTTTTTCAACCGGGAATAGAATCTCGTCTTTACTACTAAACCCAGTTATGGCAATTGGCTCTGTAGCTACCGCATATATCGGCCAAAATATCGGAAATAATAACCCTACTAGGGCTAGAGAATCTTATAAACTGGCAAGAAACTTATCCGTAATCTTAATGCTTATTGGTGTCTTACTGATCATTCCGGTTTCAAAACCAATTGCTGAGTTCATCGTAGGTTCAAAAAACAAAGCGATTGTGGATGTAACCGTTGAATACTCTATTTGGATTTTGGGGACTCAGCCATTAATGTCTTTATTCCAAACCTACTTATCTGTCTTCAATGGTTCAGGCAATAATAAATATGCTTTTGCGATGACATTCACTCGATTATGGATCCTTAGGGTGCCACTAGTCTTATTCTTTATGTATGCTACCGAAGTTGGTTATGCGGGTATTTGGTATGCGATGGTTTTATCTAATATAATCATTTTATTTGTCGGTCACTATTTCTATACTAAGATTGATTTTGAGAGAAAGGTGCATTTAGATGACATTAGAAGCACTTAAACAAAGATTAAGTGAATCCTTTGATCTATTTGGTTTGATTGATAAGGAAACCTATCAGTCTGCACTTAAAAAGAAAGGAAAAGACTCTTTGGATATTCCTTATGACACGATTGCTGTTGTTGGGTTGTCCTATCCAAGAAGGACCATTAAACATTCCTTATCCCATTTAGTTCCTTCTTTTTATACATTTGGACAAGACTACCACGAGGTTTTGTCAAAACGTGTTAAACAAGTATTTAAAGACTCTCCTATCAACTATAGTTATGGAATAGATAATCACCCACATGATGAAAGACTAGCTGCAGTCTTAGCGGGGTTAGGGTTCTTTGGAAAGAATCAATTAATTATTAATGATACGTATGGCTCTTACATCTTCTTAGGGATGATCTTCATTGATATGAAGTTAAGTAATCCTTTTGTGTTAGAGGTTTTGGATGATTGTGGGGACTGTCATATCTGCATCGATGCATGTCCTACTGGCGCAATCAAGGAGTCTGGGTATGAGATGTCTAAATGTATTAGTCATTTTAACCAAACCAAACGTCCACTGACCGAGTTTGAAATGTCTAAAAACTATGCACTATTTGGCTGTGATATTTGCCAAATGGTTTGTCCGAAAAACATTAATAAAGGAAAAAAAATCCATCCAGAGTTTGAGTTGTCAGGGAAAGAAGCAGTATCGGTTATTGACCTATTCACACTTTCAGACAAAGCATTCAAGCTAAAGTATCGAAATATGGCATACCTTTGGAAGGGTAAAACACTTTTAATGAGAAATGCCCTATTAGTCTTAAACAAAACAAAAAATACATTATACAATGAACTGATTGAAGCTTCATTGATGAAATACGATATGCCGTGGTATCAAGACACGGCACAAAAGGTTTTAAAAAACCTAAAAGGAGTATAATATGGATTTAAACATCGTCTTATTTGAACCGGAAATCCCACAAAATACTGGCAATATCATGCGTACTTGTGTTGGTATCAATGCCAAACTGCACTTAATCAAACCACTTGGGTTTTCTCTTGATGAAAAGTATCTAAAAAGAAGTGCACTAGACTATATTGTTCATCTTGACTATACACTCTATGAGAACTATCACGACTTTCAATCCAAAAATCCAGGCAATTATTTTTTCTTAACCAGATATGGGCATAAAACCTATAGTGACTTCGATTTCACAAAACTTGAAGGTCCGGTTTATCTCATTTTTGGCAAGGAATCCACTGGTGTTGATAGAACCATACTAGCTGAGCATATTGATACGTGTTTTAGAATTCCAACCACTGACAAGATTAGAAGTCTTAATTTATCAAACTGTGTTGCATTGGTATCATTTGAAGTCTTAAGACAAACTGGGTTTGAAGGATTATTTAAAGAAGAACCAGCGACTTTAAAAGGAAAGGACTTCTTGGATCAGTTTAAATGACATTGATTACTGCATTTGAACCGTTTGATAATAGACCTACAAATCAGTCAGAAGAGATTTTGGAAAAGTTAAATCAACATTATTCTAAGATAGTTTTACCAGTATCTGTACGTGAGGCCACTAAAGCACTTGACGAAATTAACTTAGAGTCATATGACTGGATAATTATGTTGGGTGAGGCCAATAGAGAGTTTGTAACAGCGGAGAAATATGCCTATAACGAACTCAATATGCGCATTCCGGATAATAGAAATATCCAAATTAAGAATACGGTCATTATTGAAGATGGAATTATACTGAAAACCTCTTTGGCTTTAGAATCTATTCTAAAACCGGAAGAGATCTCTGTTGATCCAGGTAGGTATTTATGTAATTACGTTTATTACAAGGTTTTACTTAAAAACCCCAATACACTTTTCATTCACGTTCCGATTATGGAATCTGAACATACGCTAACGAAAGTAGAGGAGATCATTTATGCAATTGAAAAAGACTCAAACATTAGGTGAGGAAATCGCCAATGCGATTAGCCATGGAATTGGCGCGATACTAGGAATTATTGCCTTAGTATTGATGTTATTAAAATCAACAAATGGCTATGAGGTATTTGGTAGTCTAGTATTTGGATTATCGATTATTACGCTTTATTCCATGAGTACCCTTTATCACGCATTTAGAAACGATTCAAAAGTTAAACGCGTATTCAAACGTTTTGACCATATATCCATTTATGTGTTAATCGGTGGAACATTCGCGCCGATATTCATTATGGTTGTCGATAAACCGCTTGGTTGGTATTATTTAGTTGGTCAATGGGTTTTAATCCTTTTAGGGATCATCTTTAAAGCGATAAAAATTAATAAATTTAAAGTGCCACATTTAATGCTTTACTTGTTATTAGGATGGAGTGGTTTATCACTATTTGGACCATTATACACCTTTTCATCTAGCGCATTTTATTACATTTTAGCTGGTGGCATTGCCTATACGATTGGCGTAATATTCTATGCACTCTCTAGGGTATTTAAGTATAGTCACTTTGTATGGCATATATTCGTTTTTTTAGGAACTTTATTACATTTTATTGCAATTTATGGGTATTTGATGTAAAAAGTTAGATTCGTTAACTAGGTGAATAAATATTCATAATTTATGTTTATTCACTTGCAATAAAGTTAAATTTATATTAAGATTAATGTGAGAATAGAAGGAGAATGACTAATATGAAAGTAATGGCAGTCAATGCGGGCAGTTCATCCATTAAATTTCAATTACTCGATATGCCAAGTGAAACACAAATCACTTCGGGTATCGTGGAAAGAATTGGATCAGAAAATGCATTATTCACCATCAAATACAACGGTGAAAAACATGTAGTTGAAACAAGTATTTTGGATCATGGTGTTGGGGTAAACTTAATACTAGAAGGTCTAATCAAACATCACGTAATTAAAGACATCAACGAAATCGAAGGCGTTGGACATAGAGTTGTTCAAGGCGGAGAAGTGTTTAAAGATTCCGTACTAATCGATGAAAAAGTATTACAACAAATCGTTGATTTAGGCGAAATGGCACCTCTTCATAACCCAGCAAACGCAACAGGCATTAAAGCTTTTAAAGCGGTATTACCAAATGTACCTCAAGTAGCAGTATTTGACACAACATTCCATCAAACTATGGACAAAGACGCTTATTTATATGGAACACCTTATGAATGGTATACAAAATATGGCATTCGTAAATATGGTTTCCATGGAACAAGCCATCAATATGTATCTGAAAAAGCAAACCAACTAATGGGAACCACAGATACTAAAGTTGTCGTTTGTCACATTGGTAACGGTGCTTCATTATCAGCAGTTAAGGATGGTCATTGCGTCGATACATCAATGGGATTCACACCACTTGAAGGCTTCCCAATGGGGACAAGATCTGGTTCAATCGATCCAGCTATCACATCTTATATGGCTAATAAGTTAAATGCATCTGCTCAAGAAATCACAGACATCCTAAACAAGAAGTCTGGGTACCTTGGTATCTCAGGTATTTCTAATGATGCCAGAGACATCGAACAAGCCATCGTAGAAGGCAATGAACGTGCTAGACTTGCATTCGATGTTCAAGCTAAACAAATCGCTGATTACATCGGTTCTTACCACATCTACATGGGTGGATTAGACGCTATTTGCTTCACAGCAGGTATCGGTGAAAACTCCTCTGTATTAAGACAAATGATTATTGATCGCTTAGCAGTATTAGGGGTAAAACTAGACGCTGAACTCAATAAACTCAGAGGCGAAAGACTAATCTCAACAGCTGACTCTAAAGTCAAGGTTTTCATCATTCCAACCGATGAAGAAGTCATGATTGCAAGAGACACTATCAGAATTTCACACAAATAACCCATATAAACGGATGATGACTTCATCCGTTTTTTTCTAGTTTGTGGGTTAGATATTCTATTCGCGTGGTATAATTGAATCGGTGATATAAAATGGAAAATAGACTTAGACCAGGAACAATAATAGATTTAGAAATTAAAAGACTAGGGATCAATGGAGAAGGTATTGGATATCACGAGAAAAAGGCAGTATTTGTAGACTTTGCCTTACCATTAGAAACCATAACTGCGGAAATATTAGAAGATAATAACACTTACTATAAAGCTAAACTTGTCGATATTAAAACAAGAAATCCAAAACGTGTTGATCCGTTTTGCCCAGTTTACCATGAATGTGGTGGATGCCAACTTCAACACTTAGATTATAAAGAAACACTCGTATTGAAGAGGGATTTAATCATTCAGGCTTTAAAACGTTACTACAAAAACCCGTTTGACTTAAGATCGATTAAACAAGCGGTAGCATCTCCAGACAAGACTCATTATCGTAACAAAGCTTCTTTACCTTTACAATACAAACAAGGTAAAAACATCATTGGTATGTATAAACCAAACTCAAATCATTTAGTAGAAATCAATGATTGTCCAGTTCAAGAAGAAGACATCAATAAGTTTTACACATTAATCCTAAATCAAATGGATAAGCGTAAAATGCTTGCCTATAACAACACTTCAAAAACAGGAACTGTTCGCTTTATTATCATCAGAAAAGCACTTGCTACGGGTGAAGTACAAGTAACGTTTATCTTAAAAGAAAAAGACGAAGAAGTCACTAAGTTAGGGGCATATTTAGTAGAAAAAATTAAAGAAATCGTATCTGTATATGCAGTCATTAATGATGACTTGAAATCAAGAGAATTCTTCACCAAAGATACACACCTTATTGCAGGTAAAGAAACAATTAATGAAGTCTTAAATGATGTTGTATTCTCACTTAAACCAGATGCTTTCTTCCAATTAAACCCTAGACAAGCCAATCAACTCTACAATAAGATTACTGAGTTAGGAAACTTCAAGAAAACTGATGTGGTTGTTGATGCCTATAGCGGTATCGCTCCAATTGCACAGTATATCGCACCACATGTGAAACGCGTATACGCTATTGAATCTGTTGATGCATCCTACCAAAGTGCAAAAGAAACCATCATTCAAAACGTCAATAAGAACATCGACTTACTTAAAGGAGATGTAGCAGTTTTACTCAAGCAAAAGAAGGTTTCTCCAGATATCATTGTCTTTGACCCACCTAGAACAGGTTTAGGAGAAAGTCTATGTGAGTTCTTAATCAAACAAAAGACGAAAAAGATTATCTATGTATCTTGTAACCCATCTACACTCGCTAAGGATTTAAACATGTTATCAAAAGTGTACAACATCGAATCAATCACACCATTTGACATGTTCCCTTTCACTGCACAAGTTGAGAGCGTAACATTGCTTTCATTGAAATAAACTAGATAAAACCACAAATTTATTTAAAAATCAAAGTTGTGGTTTTTTTTATCTCGAAAAAAATGTAAAGTGTGCTTGACATTACAAAAAGTTAGATTTATAATGAGAATGTAAAGTTCGTTTTACATTGGAGTGATAACTTGAAGAACATATTAGAAGAACTTCGCAAAGATAAGATGATTAGCCAAGAAGATTTAGCGAATGCGTTAAGTGTGTCTAGACAAACCATCATATCACTGGAGAAGGGTAAGTATAACCCTTCAATATTATTGGCATTTAAGATTGCTAGATATTTTGATAAAGCAATCGAAGAAATTTTCATGGTTGAAGAAGGAGAGATTTAAATGAGATCATTTAGTGTAAAGAAGTATTTAAATTTAATGTTGATTATTGGTATAATATCATTACTGCTTTTTAGCATCGATTTTATCAGACCGTTTCTAACAGATTATCTGAAAGGATTCTTTATGTCTTTTGGGTTATCGTTAATACTTGTTTCTTTAGTAATGGGTAAGAATAAAAAGTATTTAGCGAAAAGTGAGTTAGAAGCTAAAGATGAACGTATGGTTATGATTAGAGAAAAAACATATACCGCTGGGTATTATTTCCACATGATTCTAACTGTTTTTGGAATCATTGGTTTTGGGTTCTTTGAAGAAACGATGGTCGTTTCTACAATTCTTGCAGGCTTATTTTTGATAGAAACCATTTTCAATTCGATCATTGGTTCCGTATACATGAAAAAATATTAAAAGGAGATACTTATGAGTGCATTGTTAGAAGTAAAAGATTTGGTGAAGACATTTAGTCTATCCAAGAAACAACAACGTCTTCAAAAGACGAAAGATAAACGTAAAACAGCTGTTGATCATTTATCATTTAGAGCTTATAAAGGCGAGATTTATGGGCTATTAGGGCCAAATGGTGCTGGTAAGACAACAACACTAAGAATCATTTCTGCTTTAATTAAACCGGATGAAGGGGAAGCGATTGTGGATGGTGTATCTGTATCAAAAGATCCAGATATGGTACACAGTAAAATAGGCTTCTTAACCAGTGAATTGAAACTAGAGGACTTTTTCACCCCGAATTATCTATATGATTACTTCAGTGAACTTCACCATGTGGATAAAGAAGTTGCGAAAGTGAGAAAAGAAGCACTATTCAAAAAGTTTGGGATTGACGAATTTAGAGAAGTTAAGGTTTCAGAATTATCGACTGGTATGAAGCAAAAGGTTTCTTTAGTCATCTCAATTGTTCATAACCCTAACATCATCATCTTTGATGAACCTACCAACGGGTTAGATATTATCACTGCGAAGATTGTTACAGATTTTTTATTGGATTTAAAGAAAGAAGGCAAAACCTTGATTCTTTCAACACATATTTTCTCACTTGTTGAAAAACTATGTGATAGAGTTGGTATCATCATTGACGGAAAAATGGCTTATGAAGGCTATGTCAATGATATTATGAAAAATAGCTCATTAGAAGATTTATTCTTCAATTTATATGAGGCATCTAGAGGTGATTTAAATGAGTAAGAATGTTTTTACCATGATTAAAAAAGAACTGACAAGGTTCTTTACAGATAAACGTATGTTGGTTTCATTAATCCTTCCTGGGTTATTGATCTATGTACTATATTCCTTTATGGGGAATATGACTTCACAAATGTTTGAAGTGGATGAAAATCATGTTTACAGTGTTTATGTTACCAATGAGCCGACGGAACTAGAATCCATTCGAAATAATCCACTGTTCAATGTTAGTTTGATTACAGAAACCTATTCAAAAGATGAATTGATGGAGAAACTTGAACAAAAAGAAATTGATTTAGTCATTTTCTACGAAGAAGACTTTTACACGAAGATGGTAAATTATACCGTTGGCAATGGATTAGCACCAGAAGTAGAAATCTACTATAACTCGACTAAATCTGAATCCGGATTGTTATTCGACCACTATGTGAGAGAATTATCCATCCTAGAGTCAACGTTATCTAATAAATTCGATATTAATCGTTCAAGTGAGAAATACGATATGGCCTCAGAAGATGATGTGTCCATTCAAATCATTACCTCGTTACTCCCTTTCCTACTATTAACGTTCTTATTCTCAGGCGCTATGAGCGTAGCGAGTGAGTCCATCGCTGGTGAAAAAGAAAGAGGCACTTTCGCCACACTTCTAATTACCCCAACTAAAAAAAGCGAAATCGCTATTGGTAAGATTGTCTCTCTAAGTATCATTACACTTGTGAGTGCAGCGTCAAGTTTTACAGGATTAATGCTTTCCTTACCTAAATTGATGGAAGGCGCTGATTTCTCAATCAATATGTATGGCGCTGGTACATATATCCTACTATTCGCAGTCATTATCTCAACTGTCTTGATATATGTTGTGTTACTTGCACTCGTATCTGCCTATGCGAAATCCATCAAAGAAGCAGGAACCTATGCAGTACCATTAATGATTCTAAACATGTTAGTCGGGATTTCATCCATGATTGGAGCAAGCACTTCTAAACCAGTCTTATATGCAATTCCAGTATATAACTCTGTTCAAAGCATTATTAGCATACTCAGCTTAGAAGTAGATATGCTTAATCTCGCGATAACGATTGTGGTTAATCTACTCGTAGTCCTATTAGGGGTTATTGGATTAACAAGAATGTTTAATTCAGAGAAAATCATGTTTAACAAATAAAGAAATCAACCATCCTCATTAATCGAGTGATGGTTCCTCTTAAGACTATACAAAAAAAACTGCAAATTTTGCAGTTTTTATTTTGAGTACTTGTGAGCAATTGAGCTTGCAGCAGCAGAAGCAATCGCGCCAACAATATCATCTAAGAATGTATTGCAGCGACCTTCTTCTTTACCAGCATTGTCAATTTCGCCAATGATACCAGGTTTTAATTTATCAACATAACCGAAGTTAGTTAATCCAATAGAACCATAAACGTTAACAATAGATAAAGCTAAGATTTCATCAATTCCAAATAGGCCATAATCGCCTAGTAACATACTTAATAGTGGTTCAGATAATTTCTTTTCTTCAGCTAATACGTCAAGTTCAATCCCAACTAGAACGGCGTGTTGAACTTCTCTTTTTAATACAACACGATCAATGTGTTCTAAGCATATCTCTAAAGTGAGTTCTGGGACATAAGGTTTTTGTAAATCGTAAGTTAATCTTGCCATATCAATTAACTCGATACCTCTTTGACTTAAGCGTTCTTTAATGATGTCGTATTTTTTTGTATCATTTAAACGATTGTATTCTTTTTTACTTAATAAATGATCAGACATATATGTTTCATCTCCTTTTCTTGTAGTGTGTGATGGAAATTAATTATAACACTTTAAATTAAAAAGTCAACAATTTAATCTATCAAAAACAAGGATATTTTTTTTGGCTGTTTCGTTTGGCTTTTGGTATAATGTAGGTAAGTAAGAAAAGAGGATTTAATGTGAAAATACTGAAAAAAATCGTCATTGTACTGTTTAGTCTTGTAGTTTTAGTCGGGATTTTATTAGGGTATCTTACAATTGTTGAATATCGACCTAAACAACAAAGCACTACTAGTGTAAAAAATAATCAAACAGAAGTGTTAAAATTAAACGAAACTTATAAGAGCTTAACCTTTAACATTGGTTACGCTTCATTGGGTAAAGATGAAGACTTTGTAATGGATGGGGGTTCTAAGGGGAGAACCGACAGTAAATCCGTTATGCAAGGGTATTTAGAAGGCATTCAAAACATTCTTTTAGGTTCGAATTCAGATTTCTACTTACTTCAAGAAGTCGATCAAAAATCTAGAAGAAGCTATAACGAAAACCAAGTATTGAGCAATGCAGAAGCGCTAGGAGATTCATACGCTTACACATTTGCCTATAACTTTAAAGCTCAATTTGTACCATTTCCAGTATCATTTACCGATTATATTGGGTATGTTGAAAGCGGACTTCAAACATTCAGTAAGTTCAAAATGGATGAAGCAGTAAGACACCAGTTTCCAGGTGAATTCTCATGGCCACTTAGAATAGCTAACTTGAAACGTGCGATGGTTGTACATGAATATAGTATTGAAGGGTCAGACAAGAAGTTTATATTAGTTAACTTACATATGTCAGCTTACGATGGGGATGGAACCCTTCGTGAACAAGAAATGGCCTATTTAAAGGCCTTTCTAAATGAACAAAAGACATTAGGTAACTATGTAATGGTTGGTGGAGACTTTAATCAAACATTCCCCGAAGCAATTGGAATCTATCCGCCTACTCAAGATATTTGGGTAGCTTATGATATGGAAACAGATTTTTTACCCGAAGGATACAGTTTTGAATTGGATTTGACACACCCTAGTTGCCGCCTTTTGAATCAACCATATGATCCATTAGATTCAAATACACAGTATTATATCATTGACGGTTTTATTGTTTCTGATAATATTTCAGTTACGGATGTAGTAAATCTAAATCACGGATTCTTGTATTCAGATCATAATCCGATTGAGATTACATTTAAATTAAACTAAGAAAAAAACCGCAATTGCGGTTTTTCTCATTGTTAAGCCGTTATACTAATAGTTTTGCTAAAGCGATTGAGGCATATTTAGTCATTATGCCGTCTGCCCTTGAAGTCACGACAATCGGAGCACTAGCGCCATAGACAACGCTTGCGCTTTTTGAATTGGATAAGAACATCAAGCTTTTATATAATATATTGCCAGCATCAATGGTTGGTACTAATAGAAAATCTACATCACCTGCTATGGGAGATGTGACGCCCTTATGGACTGCAGCTTCCTTACTTAAAGCATTGTCAAGGGCAAACGGGCCATCCACAATGCAATTAGCGATTATGCCATCTTCATTCATTTTCTTAAGTAAGATTGCATCTATAGTTGCGGGCATTTTAGGGTTTTCTTTTTCAATTGCTGCAAGTATACCAACATTGGGTTTCATAATGCCTAATCTATGTAAGACATCAACGCCATTAAGGATGATGTCTTTTTTTATTAACACATCTGGATACATGTTCATTGCCGCGTCACTAATCATGAACAGTTTTGGATAATGGCTATTTTCTATCAACGATATATGTGACAAACGTTTCTCTGTTTTAAGTCCATAGGTTTTATCAAGTACGGCTTTTAAAAGGATAGAAGTATCCACAAGGCCTTTCATCAAAATATGTGCGTATCCACTATGTACAAGCTTAGCAGCTTCGATACACGCTTGAGCTTTGTCTTTAATATCCATGATTTCATAGGGATGAAATACTTTGGATTCTAAAAGAAGTTCACGTATCTCTTGTTCATCCCCGATTAACGTTACATTAAGGGTTAATGTTTCAAAGGCTAGTTTAACAGCGTCTAAGACATAAGGATCCTGAGCAACAGCTACAACCAATCTTTGTTTTGGACAAGCTTTGGATCGATGAATGATTTCATCGATAGAGTTTAGGTAGTTATTCATATAGTTTCACCTGTTCTTCATGGTTTAATATACGTAATGCGCCTTCATTTAAAGCACTCATCTCATCTTCACCTGGATAAACATGAACGGTTGAAATCCAACTAACACTTTCAGTGATATAACGAGTGATATAAGGGTTGTGTGCCAATCCTCCTGTTAATACAATCGCATCTACTCTACCTTTTAAGACAGTGGAGATTGCGCCAATTTCTTTGGAAATTTGATAGCACATCGCATCCATTATCAGTTTTGCATAGGAATCATTATTATCGATCATTTTTAAGACCTCTTTAGCATTACTCGTTCCTAGGTAGGAAACCAAGCCGCCTGCCCCATAATTTTTACGCTTAATGTCTTTTAATGAGTACTCGTTTGAAAAACACATCGTATAAAGTGGCCCAAGTGGGACTGTTCCACTACGTTCGGGACTCATTGGGCCATCACCGTCAAGTGCATTATTAACGTCGATGACTCGACCTTTTCCATGTGCAGCAACACTAACTCCACCGCCAAGATGTGCGATGATTAGGTTCAAGTCTTGATATGGACGTCCTAATTTTTCTGATACGACTCTAGCAACTGCCTTATGGTTTAGTGCATGAAAGATGGAAGTCCTTTCAATTTCTTTCATCCCAGATATTCTAGCTATATCATTCATTTCATCGACAACAACTGGATCCACGATGAATGCTGGAATGTTTAGGGGGTCAGATATTCTTTTTGCCATCAAAGCGCCTAAGTTAGAAGCATGTTCGCCTCTTTTTGCCTCCAACAGATCTTCAATAACGCGATCATTGATCAGATAGGTGCCACTTTCAATTGATTTCAACATGCCACCGCGTCCGACAACTGCTCTAAGACTAGATAGATTTAAACCATATGATTCGATTGCATCATTAAGCATGGACATCCGATAATCCAATTGATCAATGATTTTGTTATACTTGATGAGCTCCTTTGAATCGTGTTGAATACTGGTAGTAGAGAGCATCTCTTTATCTTTAAACAAAGCGACCTTAGTTGATGTAGAACCTGGATTGATTACAAGAATTAAGTTTTTTTCCATAAAATACCCACCTTCATACTTCCATTATATCGAATTAATCGGTTAACTTATTATTTTATTTGAAAATAAAAAGGAGAATGTTTTAAACATACTCCTTAATAGAATTAAAGTGATTCGATTTTCTTTAAAAATTCTTCAATAGGTTGATTGCCCAAAAGTTCTAATGAATCATTAATGATGATTTTTGGAACGCCAGAAACGTTAAACTTATTGGATAAATCATAGAAGGTTTGGGCTTCAATCATTTGTCCTTTTACGTTTGGATTAAGCATTGCGATACGATGAGCGGTTTGAACTGCACCTGGGCAATGTGGACAAGATAGGGTAACGAACACCTTTATATCGACCGGTTTGTTGATTTTTTCGATACGTTTTAAAACGTCATTACTTAATTCATATGTCACACCAGACATTTCCATAATAGCGGATAAGAATGAGTTGATTTCATGTCCAGCAGGAATACCGTTAAACTTAACCCCACGGTAGTTTAAATCAGCATCTAGGAAAACAAAGCTTGGAGTCATCTCAATATTATAAGTGACTAGATCGTCTGAAGCATCACTCACTTCTTGAGTGATCAAAGTAATTTTATCCGATAACTCTGCGGTTTCGGTTAATAGTTGCTTGGTTTCTTGACATGTATCACAATCGCCATCTACAAATAGTTTTATTGTAATAGGATTAATCATTCCGTCAAGAATGGATTTAATTTGTGCACTAACTTCTGCGTTAAATAATTTATTCATAATATCTCCTTATTTATTGATATATTTAGCAGCTTCTAAAGCGGCTTTAGCCCCTTCAGCAGCAGCAATAATCACTTGTTTGTGTGGGTTTATGGTTGCATCTCCTGCAGCATATAAACCCTCAATGTTGGTTTTTTGGTATTCATCTACAATAATCTCACCTGAAGGTGATAAACTAACAAGGTCCTTTATCAAGGACGTATTAGGTATAGACCCAATTTCTACAAATAACCCATCTGTTTTAAATAGGTGTTCTTGATTAGTTTTCTTATCTAATATCGTAAGTGTTTCAAGGTTCTTATTGCCATTAATAGACATAATTTGTGTTTCAAGCATGACTGAGACGTTATCAAAACTGAGCAATTTATCGATACTCTTTTGATCAGCTCTAAACTGGCTTCTATGAATAATGGTTACTTTCTTAGCGAGTCTAGCTAAGTCGATAGCAGCGTCCACTGCGCTGTTTCCACCACCAGCAACCACAACCTCTTTTTGTTTAAAGAATGGTGCATCGCATGTCACACAGTATGAAACGCCTTTGCTAGATAATATGTCTTCTCCAGGAACACCAAGTTTTCTAGGTGACCCTCCTAAAGCGTATAAGACCGTTTTTGTTTTGAATACTTGGCCATTAGTCAAAGAAATTGTAAAATGTTCATCTTTGGTAATCTCATTAATATAAACACCGGACAGTATTGGAATCTCTAGGGCTTTTACATGATCAAGAAACTTATTGATTAGCGTTTCGGCATCTACAAGTCCGAAACCTAAGTAGTTGTCAACGTCGGATGTGTTTTTGAGTTGTCCACCAATTTCATTGCCAATAATCAATGTTTTTAGACCTTTTCTCTGAGCATATAGCGCAGCATTTAATCCAGCTGGGCCTGCACCAAGAGCGATAAAGTCATATAAGATATCATTAGCGATTGGTTTGGTTTGTTCAATCGAAAAGTTAAACATCAAATCATTCCTTTCTCCACCTATCATTATAAGGGGACAGAAGTTGAATTGCAAAAACTATGCTTTGTCTTTAAGAATTTTACTTACCATAGAAGGTGATAGCTCAAACTTCTTGGCAATCTCTTTCAACGTACAACCAGTATCTTGATACAATTTCTTAATACAGGTGTTTCTTAAACTGATATCTGAATGGATCTTTGACTCGTCACACCCATTAGTTTCAATATATGATGAGATGACTTCTTCAAAAGACGCCTTTCTGACCTCAAAGTCTAACTCTGTGGTTTCATTCGAGAAGAAGTCAATTACTTTATAAGAATCATCCTTCATACCGATAAAGTGACATAAAGACTGCTCACCAAGTTCTTCATTGATGTTTTCTAAAGCTAGACTGACTTCTTTTGGACTGTATAGTGGAATGCTTTGATACCTTCTTGGAAATAGTGTAGTCTGATTTTGATAGTATTTGGCATAAGATATTAATATACTCTGCATAATTTTTGAAATTGATTGATATTTCACATGGATAATGAGTTCAAACTTATCATCTAAACAACAAGAAAAACCGTAACAGTTAAACTGAAAGAGGGCTTTTGCCTCTTTTAAGATCTCAATGAAAGCCTTTCGGTCTTTGACATTTCTAAACAGTTGTACGGGACTTTTTTGAATGATATGGTATAAAGTTGTTTGGTAATTACTTCTAGCGATTCTTGGCATTTATCTCACCTATTTTCGTTATACCATACTAAAAAAGGAAAGAGAAGAAAATCGCGTCTAATCGTTCAAAAAAGATTATAAAAAAACGATTGATATAACCCGGATATTAAACTATAATAATTACATGAAAGGAAGTGTATTATTATGGAAACAGTATTAATTATTATTGGCATAGTGCTTGTTTTACTCGCTATTTTGTTTGTGTCCTCATATGTTAAGGTCCGTCCAGATAAAGCAGTAATCATCACTGGTCCGAAAGGATCAAGAGTTGTCACAGGGAAGGCAACCATCAGAATTCCGTTCTTCCAAAGAATTGACCTTTTGCCACTTGACCTTATTCAAGTAGACATCCGTACAAGTTCAGCAGTGCCAACAAACGAATTTATCAATATTTTCGTCGATGGGGTTGCAAACATCAAAATTCAATCTGATGAAGCTTCTATTCGTCTGGCTGGTGAAATCTTTTTAACGCGTTCACTGGATGATGTTAAGCAAATTGCGAAAGAAGTCCTAGAAGGTAACATGCGTGAAATCATCGGACAAATGAAATTACGTGAGTTAGTTCAAAACAGAGATAAGTTTGCAGAACAAGTTAAACTATCAGCTCTAGCAGACATGAAGAAAATGGGGTTAGACATCGTCAACATTACCATTCAAAACTTCGCGGATAAAAACGGCGTTATTGATGACCTTGGGGTAGACAATATTGCTCAAATCCGTAAGGATGCAAGTATCGCAAGAGCTAACTCTGAAAAAGAAGTTGAAATTGCTACTTCAAAGGCTAAGGAACTTGCCAACGATGCAAGAATTAAAGCTGAACTAGAAATTGAGCAACAAAACAACTTACTTGCCTTAAGACAAGCAGAACTTAAACAAAAAGCAGATATTGCTAAGGCGACAGCAGATGCTTCTTATGAAATTCAATATGCCAATGAAGCAAAAACCATCAATATTTCTAAGCAAAATGCGGAAATTGCTCGTAGAGAAAAGGAAATTGAACTAAGAACTAAAGAAGTAGAAGTCGAAGAAAAAACCCTTGAAGCGAACATCAAGAAAGCTGCTGAAGCAGACAGATACGCTCAAGAACAAAGAGCGGATGCTGATCTTTATGTAAGAACCAAAGAAGCAGAAGCAAAACTTGCTGAAGAAGAAAGACGTGCACAAGCAATCAAACTTGCTGCTGAAGCAGACAGATTTGCTCAAGAACAACGCGCAATCGGTATTCAAGCTGTAGGTATTGCTGAAGCTGAAGCTATCGAAAAGAAAGCACTAGCGATGAAGAAGATGGAAAGTGCAGCCGTTCTAGAATTAGTCTTGAACTCAAATGTGTTACCAAATATTGTAAAAGCGGCTTCAGAACCTCTTTCTAAAGTCGACAAGATCACAATGTATGGTGATGGAAACAATACAAAACTTGTGGGAGATATTGTCAACACTTCAACGAAAGTATTAGAATCCATCAAAGAATCTACAGGCATTGATTTAGCATCATTACTTGCTGGATATGCAACTGGAAAAGTTGTAAAAGAAAAAGAATAAAGCTTAAACGAGTTTGTTAATTCAAACTCGTTTTATTATTTTAAATACAAAAAGATTATTAATTATTTAATAGATTAGTGTTATAATATTTTTGGAGGATAAATAAATGAAAAAAATAATGTTTTTAGTTGTTTTTATGTCTTTATTGGTTGGATTAGTAGGTTGTGGAAAGGCTGAAAAAACTTTCACAGGAGCAGGTGTGACAATTACACTGACAGAAGCGTTCGTCGAAAAAGAAGTGGTTCAAGCACCTTTGTACTTAGAATCTCCTACACAAATATTTATGGCATTAAGAGAAACCAAAAGTTCATTGGCTGGTTATGGGATTTCGACACTTGATGATTATATTGAGGCAGTATTAAATAACCATGGGAAAAATTCAACAGTTAAATCCAAAGAAGAAGGCGATTTAGTTTATAAGTATGCTTATTATGAATCAGAGGTCAATGATCAAACGTTTGGTTATATGTTATTGACTTTTGAAGGTAAAGATCATTTTTATTCAATGAATTTTGGTTGTTTAGCTAACAAGTTAGAAGATTTTAAAGAAAAGTTCTTCGACTATGCTAAAACGATCAAAGTAGAGTAAAAACGTTTTCATTTTTTAATGTCTTGAAATTAGACCCATTGTATTTATAATAGAACTTGCGATGAACAAGAGTAGTAAGTAACACTGTTTTTCAAAGAGAGCTAATGGTTGGTGTAAATTAGCAGAAACAATTACTGAACGTGCTTGGGAGCTTTTAAATCGAAGTTTGAGGTTTGAACGTATGCCTGCGTTAAAGGTATAAGTGCTAGGTATTTTACCTAGAACTAAGGTGGTACCACGGGTAATCTCGTCCTTAGCTATTATAGCTAGGGACTTTTTTTATTTAAGGTACATTTCAAACATGAGGTTTAAACGTAAGTAGGCGTTAACTATTATTAAGCCCTTTTTTAGTATTGGGAAAAACAAGGTGGTACCGCGGTTAATTCGCCCTTGGCATTTAATAATGCCAGGGGCTTTTTATATATAAAAGGAGAAAAAATATGAAAAAGATCGTAGCAGTAGTTATGTTAGTTATGAGTTTAGTCGTTTTACAAGGATGTGGTCAATCAAACTTGCATACATTTACATTGGATGAATCCTATGATGGGTTCATTACATTAGGGACATCAGCAGATTATGCACCTTATGAGTGGATTAAGAAAGTAGATGGCAAATCCGAATTGGTTGGAATCGACATTGAAATCGCGAAAGAAATTGCGCATGCCATGAAGAAGAACTTAAAGGTTGTAAACAAAGGCTTTGATTTTCTTTTAGAAGATTTAAAGCAAGGTAAGGTGGATTTTGTCTTGGCGGGTATGACACCAACAGATAAGCGTAAAGAAGAAGTAGACTTCTCAAAAGTATACTATGAAGCCATCCAAGTCATCTTAATCAATGAGAAAAACAAAGACACGTTGATTGATTTTGAATCCCTAAACCAAGCATCTGTTAGAATCGGGGCACAATTAGGGTCTATTCAACAAGAACTTGCTGAGGATTTTACAAACGCACAAAAACAATACATTCAAGCCATTCCAGACTTAATGATGCGTTTAGGCGATAACCAAATTGATGCTGTCATTGTTGAAAAACCTGTTGCTGATGGGTATGTAGCAAATCAAAAAGGTTTAGTCATTGCTGATATTGTAATCGGAGATCCAGATGGCGGTTCAGCAGTCGCAGTTAAAAAAGGAGACCAAGCGTTCCTAGATGTCATCAACTCAGTCATTGATTCATTAATCACCTCTGGTAAACTAGAAGAAATCGTTGTTGAAATGATTTCATTAAACAAATAATGGATTTTTCGTTTGTTTTTGAAGCATATTACTTAGAAATACTGTTTAAAGGGTTGTTGATGACGCTCCTTTTAGCAGTTATCTCCGTCGTACTTGGATCATTGCTTGGGTTAATACCAGCATTCTTTAGATTATCTAAACATAAAGTGCTAAGATTTCTTGGCTCAGCTTATGTAGAAATCATCAGAGGTACCCCGTTGCTTGTTCAAGTATTGTTAATATATTCATTTGTCAAATTAAAAGTGACTATGGTTATGGGGATTGATCTATCCAGTTTCATTCCAGGGATGCTTGCATTACTCATTAATTCAAGTGCGTATGTCTCTGAAGTGATTAGAGGGGGCATTCTCTCTGTCGACAAAGGCCAAAAAGAAGCTGCATTGAGTTTAGGATTAAAAGAGTCCACCGTCATGTATAAAATCATTCTGCCTCAAGCAGTTAAAAATATCATTCCAGCTCTAGGTAATGAATTTGTGACAATGATTAAAGAAACATCCATATTCATGTACTTAGGGATTGCTGAACTTATGTACAGCGCAATGATGATTAGAAGTGAGACATATCGAGTAAAAGAAACCTATATTGTGGTGGCATTAATGTATTTCTTACTAACTTTCCCAACATCCAAATGGATGGGTTATATTGAAAGGAGACTGAAAGCGAATGAACAAAAATAAAACCATCGATGTCATCCATCTATCCAAATCATTCAAAGATGGCACAAAAGCGCTTGATGACTGTTCAGTCTCTTTTCTATATGGTAAAGTCAGCGTGATTATTGGGCCTTCTGGTTCAGGTAAATCGACTTTATTACGTTCGTTAAATCTGCTAGAAACACCTACAAAAGGCGAAATCTTATTTGATGGAAAATCGATTCTTAGTGAGTCAAATGATTTGAGACACCACCGTGAATCGACTGGAATGGTATTTCAAAGCTTTAATTTGTTCCCACATTTGAAAGTCATCGATAACATCAACCTTGCTCAACAAAGCGTCAAGAAAAAAACCTTGAAAGAAGCTACCGAAAACTCTCTAATGCTTTTATCGCAAGTTGGATTGCTGCACAAAAAAGACAATTATCCTAATCAACTATCTGGTGGTGAAAAACAAAGAATCGCGATTGCAAGGGCGCTTGCATTAAACCCAGAAGTTATGTTATTTGATGAACCGACTTCTGCACTAGATCCAGAAATGATCAAAGAGGTACTGATGGTTATGAAAAAACTGGCGGAAAGTGGAATGACGATGATCGTAGTCACCCATGAGATGGGATTCGCTAGACACTTTGCGGACCATATCGTTGTCATGGATAAAGGTAGAATCATCGAAGAAGGCACTTCTGAACAAGTATTTACTAACCCAAAACATCCAAGAACGATTGCATTCTTAGATAGCGTATTAAACAAATAACGAAGTTTCATGTATAATGGATTTTGGTGATATGATGAAAATACTATTTGCTCCAGCAAAAACATTTAACTTAAAACTAGATGAAAAGCCTCTAAACTATAGATTTGTGAAAGAATCGAATTCACTTCAAGAAATGCTTAAGTCATATAAAGAAGAAGAACTCATAAAACATTATTCGATTAGCGATAAGCTCTTGTCAGAAGTGAAAAACTATATTCATGGGTTTGATAAAGAACAAGGGTTTGAAGCAATCTCTATGTTTAAAGGCGAAGCATATAAAGCCTTGAAGGTTGAGTCTCTTTCGAATGAAAATAGAAGTTTTCTTCAAGAAAATGTATATATTGTTGATGCACTATATGGTTTATTAAAGCCTAACGACGTCATTAGGCCGTATCGATTAGATTTTTTATTCAAGGGATTTGACCTAAGATCATTTTGGAAGGATAAAATCAATAAAGCTTTATTAAAAGAAACAAATACTGTATTGAGTTTGGCTTCAAAAGAGTTCTCCAGTTTAATAGATCGAGAACACATAAACCTTTATGAAGTTACCTTCTATAATCTTATAAATGGATCCTATAAAGCAGTCAGTATGTATAATAAACATCACCGGGGGGAACTGCTTAGATTCATTATTGAACACGAGATTAAAGACATTCAAGCGTTGCCTAAATCTTTTTTTGGGTATCGTCTAGAAATGAAACTAAACCAAATTGAGTACTACAAAGATTAATGCATATTTGCGTTAATCTTTTTTGCTTATGTCGGGTATAACGCAAAAGAAGTGAACCAAAGTGATTAATTTGGTATAATCACACTAATCGGTACATAGGAGGATAATCATGTTACCTTTAGTCTATCAAATGCAGTTGAAAAAGAAGTTTGTCTTCTCATTTGTCCTTTATTCAGGACTGTTTCTATTTATTTACTTTCTATTAGATAACCTCAATGGGGGATTTTCTAAAATGAAAGCAGATTATGGTATATATTTAGTCATAATTAATATCAGTTTAAATGTTGTTATGAGTTTGTTTTCTGCTCATATGTTTAATCTATCCAGTGCTTTAGTCTCTTTAACAAAAAAAGAAGGAAAGGGCACATTTATGACCATGTTCTCAGTGCTCTTCGGTGTCCTAACTTATGGCTGTACATCATGCGTTATTGCTTTTTTTGCAGTAATCGGGATTACATTTTCTGTTGCTGTCCTACCTTTAGCGGGACTGCCATACAAACTGGTTTCTCTAGCATTATTAATTATTGGCTATTTTTGGCTCCTAAAAGAGATAAAAACAACGCAATGTAAAATCAAATAGTGATATAATGAATTTATACAGGGGGGGATATCATGCAATTAATTCATCATGTTGATATCAATTTCTTGACTGCTTTCATTCTATCATTAGTATCCATAATTGCTTTTATTAGGTTAAATCACAGAGACAAATTATCAAAAGCATATTTAGTGATGTCAGCGATTATCATTATTCAGTTAATCCTAGAAGCATTCTCAGTTATTTTAGATAAACAAACCACTTTTAACATGATTTGGTTGAGATTTTCAATCAGTTTTGTCATTTTTATCATTGGACCATTTTTAGCTATGATGTGGTTTAAGCTAATCAAGAAAATGTTTGTTCCAAAAATGACTGTTAAACCAATAACAAAGCTTATAGTTTACCTTCCACAAATCATAAATGTCATTTTAGTAATATCGACTATTTTTTTCGACACGGTCTTTTATATAGATGAATTTGGCGTCTATCATCGAGGCGATTTATTCTTTTTAACGATGATACTAACGTATTACTACATTGTACTTACATTCGTTTTGATACTGTCTAATCGGAAAAAAGTGGTCAAAGAAGACTTGCTGTTATTGGCTGTAGCTACGGCATTGCCAGTGCTTGGAGGTATCCTTCAAGGGCTATTCTATGGGTTATTATTAATATGGCCAAGTGTAGGATTTTCTTTAATCATTTTATATCTCTTTTTACAACAAAGAGTCATTCATCATGATTATTTGACAAATGCTTGGTCGAGAGAATCCTTTTTCCAATTCATTAGTTTTAACATGGAGTCGTCTAAAAAACCATTCGGAGTGATATATTTCGATTTGGATAACTTAAAAACAATCAATGACCAGTACGGGCATGAACAAGGGGATTTCGCTCTTAAGAAAACCGTTGAGATTGTTAAGAAGAGCCTTCCAGAAAGCAATGTCGTTGCCCGCCTAGGTGGGGATGAATTTATAGGAATATTCAGTGCTACTACTCAAAAAGAAGTGGTTAACGTGGTCACTAGAATCAGGTATAATATAAACCAATATAACGAAGAAAAGCGACATAATTACCCGATAAGCATTTCTATTGGCTATGGATTGTTTGATCAACCACATGATCAGTTTGAGGCTTTCATCACTAAGTTAGATCAGGATATGTATGCGGATAAAAAATCAAAAGAAGACGAATTGAACAGCCTCTTGTCAAGTAGACACGGTAAATAATATAAAATTAGATGGCCATATACCTATATTCTAAAGGTGTATGGCTTTTTAATTTACGTTGTATTCTTTCTTGATTATAGAACTTAATGTAATCTTTAATTGCTTTTGTGAGTTTTTCTGATGAATCAAACGTTTCTAAATAATACATTTCAGATTTGATGATGCCCCATAAGTTCTCGATTGGTCCATTATCAATACACTTACCTACTCTAGACATACTTTGCACCATATTGTGTTTATCTAATAGATTTTTAAATGATCTGCTCGTGTATTGAAATCCCCTGTCACTATGAAACATTGGTTGAGCACCAGGATTCTTTTT
>NZ_JAFBBG010000009.1 GCF_016907055.1 Paracholeplasma morum | reverse complement strand
TCAATTCATCCCACCACCTATAGAGGTAGGGGACTTCTTGATTGGGGTGTTAAAACGGATTGTGCACTAGCTTGGTTTATCCCGCTAGTCCAATCATTGCTAATAATAAAGTAAAACTAATCACTATTTTTCTCATAATATCACCTTTCCTTACACTATGTATACGGTGATAGTCAGTTTTTTATTGGTAAAAAGACTAGATAACCTATAAATTCTGATGATATCGGCATAATAAGAAAAAAGGAGTCCAATAAATGGACTTCCAATGACGACTAGTTTTTAAATAAATTTTTGAATTTTTCCCAAGGTGTATCTTTTGGTTTTGGGTTTGCTTTTTCAAATTGACGAAGTATCGTTTCTTGTTCTTTGGATAAGTTTGATGGTACCTCAACTTTTACGACAACAAGTTGATCACCTTTACGTCCAGAGTTTACGTTTGCTACACCTTTTTCACGCATACGAAGAACCGTCTCGCTTTGAGTTCCTGCAGGAATCTTTAATGCAACTTCTCCATAGATCGTTGGCACATCAATTGTATCTCCAAGTGCAGCTTGCACAAATGATATTGGTGCTTCTAAGATAATATTATCATTTTCGCGTTTGAAAACTTTATGTGGTTTAACTTGGAATCTTAAGTATAAATCGCCTGATGGGCCGCCATTAACGCCGCCTTCGCCATAACCTGGCATACGTAAAGACATGTTGTTGTCGATACCAGCTGGAATCTTAACTTCAATATCCTTAGTAACTCTTTCACGTCCAGAACCATTACATGTTTTACAACGATTTTTAATGGTTTTTCCGCGCCCACCACATTTTGGACAGGCTTGTTGACTACGAATATTGCCTAAAATGGTACGTTGTTCTACATGAATATAGCCTTGCCCATGACATCTATCGCAAGTGTCTACATCACTAGATGACTGACCGCCATGTCCACCACAGGTGTGACAAGTTTGATCAACATCAATCTTAATGGTCTTCTTTGCGCCTAAAACGGCTTCTTCAAAGGTGATGTTCATTCGTTTTTCTAAGTCATCACCACGTTGTGGGCCTGAAGGGTCTCTACGTTGTTGACCGCCTCCACCGAAAAACGAACTAAAAATATCCGAGAAGCCACCAAAACCTTCGAAACCTCCAAAACCTGAGCCGCCTTGTCCGAATGGACCATTATGTCCGAACTGATCATATTGACGACGCTTTTCAGCATCTCCTAAAGTGTCATAGGCTTCTTGAACTTCTTTAAATTTCGCTTCTGCATTTGACTCTTTAGAGACGTCAGGATGGTATTTTTTTGCTAACGAACGGTATGCTTTCTTGATGTCCTCTTCTGAAGCATCTTTACTGATACCAAGCACGTCATAATAATCTCTTTTTTCTGCCATAATTACTCCTTACCAAAAGGGGCCTTAGCCCCTCTTGTGATTATTTTTCTTCAAATTCTGCGTCTACAGTTTTTGAGTCATTTTTTGGTTCTTCAGTGTGTGCTTCTTTTTCTTTTGATGCTTTTTCATAAGCCTTAACTGCGATGTCTTGAGCATCTTTTTCTAATGCTTCTTTACGTTCCTTGATTAAGTCAAGGTCTGTTCCATTTAATGCTTCTTCGAGGTCTTTTACAAGTCTTTCAACTTTATCTTTTTCATCTTTAGTTACTTGGTCACCTAAGTCATGAACCGCTTTGTTGGTTTGGAAAATTAAGCTTGAAGCCTCGTTTCTTAAATCAGCTTCTTCGCGTTTTTTCTTGTCTGCTTCTGCGTTTTCTTCCGCTTCTTTAACCAAACGGTTGATTTCTTCTTCACTCATTGCAGAACCACCAGAGATGGTAATCTTATGAGATTTGCCTGTTCCTAAGTCTTTTGCACTTACGTTAACGATACCGTTAGCATCGATGTCAAACTTAACTTCAATTTGAGGAACCCCACGTGGTGCTGGTGGAATATCCGTTAATTGGAATCGTCCAAGTGTCTTATTGTCTTGAGCCATTTGACGTTCACCTTGTAATACATGAATGTCTACAGCTGGTTGGTTGTCGCTTGCAGTTGAGAATACTTGTGATTTAGAAGTTGGAATGGTTGTGTTTCTGTCAATTAGTTTAGTGAATACACCACCAAGTGTTTCGATACCAAGTGATAATGGTGTAACGTCAAGTAATAGTACGTCTTTAACATCCCCTGATAATACGCCACCTTGGATTGCAGCACCCATTGCAACTACTTCATCTGGGTTAACACTGCGGTTAGGTTCTTTACCTAATTCGCGTTTAACAGCTTCTTGAACAGCTGGAATACGTGTAGATCCACCAACTAACAATACTTGATGAAGTTTACTTGCATCTACCTTCGCATCTTTAAGTGCACGTCTAACTGGTCCTAATGTTCTTTCAACTAAATCCCTAGTTAGTTCATCAAATTTTGCTCTAGTAAGTGTCATTTCTAAGTGTAAAGGTCCAGCTTGTCCCATTGTGATAAATGGTAATGAAATTTGCGTAGAAGTCACACCAGAAAGTTCTTTTTTAGCTTTTTCAGCTGCATCTTTTAAGCGTTGTTCTGCCATTTTGTCTTTGGATAAGTCAACGCCATTTTCTCTCTTGAATTCTTGAACCAAGTATTCCATAACTTTGTGGTCAAAGTCATCTCCACCTAGTAAGTTGTCTCCTGCTGTCGATAACACTTCAAATGTACCATCCGCTAAGTGAAGAATAGATACGTCAAATGTTCCTCCACCTAAGTCAAATACTAGTACAGTTTGTTCTTTTTCAAGCTTATCGATACCATATGCTAATGCTGCAGCGGTTGGTTCGTTAATGATACGCATAACTTCTAAACCAGCAATTTTACCTGCATCTTTAGTCGCTTGTCTTTGAGCATCATTAAAGTAAGCTGGTACAGTGATAACAGCTTTTTTAACTTGTGCACCAAGGTAGTCTTCTGCAGTTTTCTTTAAGTTTTGTAGAATCATTGCAGAGATTTCTTGAGGGGTATATTGCTTTCCGTTGATGTTAACACGGTAATTGCCTTCACCCATGTGTCTCTTAATTGAAGATACTGTGTTTGGATTAGTTATAACTTGACGTTTTGCTACTTCACCAACTGAGATTTCTTCCCCTTTAAATGCCACTACTGATGGGGTTGTTCTAGAGCCATCCGCATTTGGGATTACTTTAGCTTCTCCACCTTCCATAATGGATACTACTGAGTTTGTTGTTCCTAAATCGATACCGATAATTTTATTAGTTGTTGCCATTTTCATCACTCCATTCGTTAACTTTGACCATGGCAGGTCTGATAATTCGTTCTTTATACATATAACCGGTTTGTGTTACTTGTACACAAATGCCGTTTGGTTTGTCTTTGTCATTTACCTTATCAATTGCATGATGGTAGTTTGGATCAAATGGTTGATTGAGTGCATCAATCACTTTTAAGCCCTCTTCTTCCAGGATTTGGAACAGTTGGTCATTAATCATTTTAAATCCGATGAGGTAATTTCTTAGTAAGTCATTATCCACTTCCATTCCAGTGACTATTTTAAGTTGGTCAATTGGATTGATTAAAGCTTCAATAACCTTTTGTGAAGCATATTTACGTTCGTTAATGCGTTCTTGATGTGTACGTTTCTTGAAGTTCTCTAATTCAGCACGTTCTCTTAAGAAGTTGTCTTTCAGTTCCTCTTTTTCGGCAGTTAACACTTCAATATCTTTCATCAGTTTTTCTATTTGATCTTTCAATTTTACTTTCTCACTTTTCTTTTTTTCTTTTGACTCTTCAATCTCTACATCCTTTTTGATGTCATCCATACTATTACACCTCTTTATTTTTTATATAATTTCGCGATATTCTTCGCTACATACTCCATGAGTGGTATCACTTTTGAGTAATCCATTCTGGTAGGTCCAATAATCGCAATGGTTCCTTGATCCTCATCAGATACATAATACGGCACTGAGATTATCGTGCACGTATCGGTTGGCATAAATGAAGCTTCACGTCCGATTTTGATCGATAGTTTGTTTGTATGTCCAATGAGTTTGACTAATTCTTTACGGTCAAGCATGTACATCAATTCTTTAATTTGATTGACATCTTGAAACTCTGGTTGAAGTAACATTTGTCCCATGCCTGTTAAGTAGACGTTTTGATCAGCCATGTGTTTAAAAGCGTTCACAAAGGTATCGACAAGTCGTTCTTGGTAATCCATGTATTCAATAATGTTCTCTTCCGTGTAAGCGTTCTTTAAGATACGTTTAGCGTCTTTTACCAATTGGTTTTCTAATAAATCATTTAAAGATGCAATGATTCGTTTAAAATCATCTAAAGACAATTGGTCAGGAATTGAGACTGTTTCGCTTTGAACGTGTCCCTTATCCGTTACAATCAGTACAACCGCTTCGGATGTTGTTAACGGGATAAAATCCACTTTTTTGATTCTAGCAAACATATCGTTCGGTCCTAAAACCATGGATGTGTAATTGGTTAATTCTGAAAGTAGGTTAATCGCTTCTTTAACAGCATATTCTCGATTGTTTTCGTACTCTGAAAACAATTGATCAATCATTGGGAATATTTGCTTAATCTCATCATCTCGCGTGACTAGGTTTTCTACATAATATCTATAGCCCATGTTTGAAGGGATTCTTCCACTAGATGTGTGTGTTTTTTCTAAAAAGCCTAATTCTTCAAGTTTGGCCATATCATATCTAAGGGTGGCTGAACTAAAATTCAGATAGGGTTTATCCGTTAGTGCCTTACTCCCTACTGGGACACCATCCGAAACATAAGCTTCAATAATGGCTTTTAAAATGAGTTTTTGTCTATTTGATAACACAACATCACCTCTTATTAGCACTTACTATCTTTTAGTGCCAACTTTATTTTATCTTATGATTTTAGCACTGTCAAGTCAAATGTGCTAAAAAACAAAAAAAGGCTTTCGCCTTTAGTATTATTTGTTATTTTGAAAGTACTTTTTTGACATAATCGTTGTCTTTTTTTTCTTGGTTTAGCGTTGTTGGTTCATCGTGTCCGGGTAGTATTTTGGTTAGACCTGGTAGTTCCATAAATAGTTTTTTAATCGATTTATTTAAAAGCGCCGTGGAACCACCTATCAAATCCGTTCTACCTACAGAGCCTTTAAATAAAGTGTCTCCAGTATAAAGCATATTTCTATGTAAAAAGCATAACCCGCCTTTAGTATGACCTGGCGTATGAATCACCTTAATCGATTCATCTAAGAAAGCAATCGAATCCTTGTCTTCTACGAAATGAATGTCTAAGTTGTTTTTTTCAAATGTTCTTTTTAACTTGATGTCTTTTGAGCCATTTTGGTCATCATTAAACATTAAATCATAATCTTGTTTATGCATATAGATAGGGACTTTAAACTCATGAATGAGTGCTGTATGATCAATATGACCATGTGTTAATAAAATGGCTTTTAATTGATACCCATTCAAGGCTTGTTGAATTAAAGACAAGCTATGGCTTGGGTCAATTAGAATGGCCTGGTCGAATTTTTTAATGATGTATACATGGGATAAATCACCATTGCCTTTTAATATCATATTTACCTCTAAGTAGAAAAAAAACTATTCTTAGAATAGCTTATTTCTTTTCTCTGTGTACAGTATAAGTACGTGATTTTGGGCAGTACTTTTTCATTTCAAGACGAGTCGGTGTGGTTTTCTTATTTTTAGTTGTATAGTAGTTTTCTTCGCCACATTCTGTACAAACTAACTTGACTAGTTCACGCATGTATAAATCCCTCCAGACATTTCATTTAAAAGTATATCAAACTACGATATAAATATCAAGCATTTTTGATTTATATGATTTTGATTCCGAACTTTAATGCCTTTATAGCCTAACTAAGCCATTACTATAAGTGCTTTACAAAATCTATTTTAACCTCTTTTTTGAGGATATCTTTGTTTGAATAGAACGAACCATCAAACCCATTAAACTCATAACCATTCTTTCTTAAAAAGCATATAGCAGGATAATTTGTCGATGAAACTTCAACAAAAATGGCTCTAGCACCTTTCTTTTTGGCCACAACTTCGATGTGACCTAGTAGTTCAGTGGCATATTTCTTTCTTCTTACTTTGGCATCGACCCATAAGTTTGGAATAACATAGCGGTTATTGATTGTATCCATAGAACCTTCAATGACTGCCATTAAGTTTTTCTTTTCTAACATACCAAATACATCTGAAACGATTAAGTGACTTGCGAAAAGAATAGATTTAAACTTTTTTTCTTGAGCAAATAAGTACTTCTTTTTGTCGATGGACATGCTAATATTCTTTTTGCTTTTTACTTTGATATGATAGTAGTATTTCGTTTTATAACGAGATTCTAAAGGGTAATTTTGATACTCTTGTCTACTTAGTTCTTCTATCTTCATACAATCAGCTCCAATATTGATTTAAACATATTATCGTATAAAAATAAAGGGGTTTTCAGTCTTTTGATTTTATCAAGTCTAATCTCTAAAAAAAATAAATCAGTATGATATAATAAAAATTGGTGATATTATGCAAAGACTAGAGACAAGACCAATCAAAATTGGCAAATTAATAATGGGTGGCAACAATCATGTTTACATCCAAAGTATGACAACGACCTATACTAAGGATGTTGATGCAACCGTAGATCAAATATTAAGACTAGAAAAAGCCGGTTGCGAAATCGTTAGAGTGGCCGTATTAGACAAAGTGGACGCTAAGGCCCTAGGGGAAATTAAGAAACGAATTCATATTCCTTTGGTCGCAGACATTCATTTTGACTATAAACTGGCTTTAGAAGCTATTGAACAGGGTGTTGATAAAATCCGCCTAAATCCAGGAAACATCAAGGACCGCTCAAAAGTTGAGCTGGTTGTTGAAGCATGTAAAGCAAAAAAAGTTCCTATTCGCATTGGTGTTAATAGTGGCTCATTACCTGATAACTTAGAACCAACTGCAGAAAACATGATTAAAGTAGCTAAAGGGCATGTTGAAATCCTTGAATCTATGGACTTTTTTGACATTGCATTATCCTTAAAAGCAACTGATATGAACTTAATGATCGATACGTACCGCTTAGCTGCAAAAACTTTCCCATACCCACTTCACTTAGGGGTCACTGAAGCTGGTACTGCTTTTAGTGGCGCAATTAAAAGCGCAATGGGCATCGGTATCCTTTTACACGAAGGTATCGGTAACACCATTAGAGTATCTTTAACAGATAATCCTGAAATTGAAATTCGTGCAGCAAAAGAAATCTTAAAAAATCTAAACTTAAGAAATGATATACCCAACCTAATTAGCTGCCCTACTTGTGGGAGAATTCAATACGATATGATCGACATCGCAAAACGCATAGAAACCTACTTACAAGGCGTTAACAAGAAAATCAATGTTGCAATCATGGGGTGTAAAGTAAACGGCCCAGGCGAAGCAAAACACGCAGATATAGGGGTTGCAGGTGGCAAGGGTGAAGCAGTTATCTTTAAACACGGTCAAATCTTAAAGAAAATCAAAGAAGACGAAGTCTACGATGAACTTGTCAAAATGATTGATGAATACGAAGTATAACCATTTATTGTGAGTCCGAAAGGATTCACTTTTTTGTATAACAAAAAAGCATTCGCGGTTGCGAATGCTTTAATTTATTAACGTTGTCCTTTATCGTAAGGCACTCCTGAAGCTTTAGGTGCTCTCGATCGCTTAGACGAGAATATTAAAACGATTAGTGTGGCCAAATAAGGTAAAATTTTATAATACGTTTGATTAATGCCCAAGTTATTTAGGAATGGAATAAGTGGAATGGAATATGCAAATGTTCTTAAGAATGCGAAGAACAATGCTGCAAATAAAATTCTAAGTGGTTTCCATTGTCCAAAGATCATAACCGCTAAAGCTAAAAACCCGAACCCTGCAACCCCTGTATGTCCACTGATGTTGCTATCAATGACCCCAACAGAGTAGAAATACCCACCAATACCACCTAATAAACCTGATAAACCAACACCATAATATCTCATTCTAGATACACTGATACCGACGGATTCAACTGCATGCGGATGTTCACCAGTTGCACGTAATCTCAAACCAAATTTGGTCTTATAAAGAATGATTGTTGCAGCAACCAGTATCAATATGCCTATATATACTGTTAAATAAGTGTTTTGGAAGAACAAGTCTCCAATAACAGGAATGTCTCCTAATAGAGGCACTTTTCGAATATATAAAGCGATGTCGGTTGTTACACCATCTGAGTTAAACTTCATTTTTGAGAAAAGCAATATGATTGCAGGAATCAACATATTCATCGATGTCCCTGTAATCGTTTGGTTCGCTTTCATGTTCACTGCAGCGTATGATAACAACATTGAATATATAATACCGCCAAGCCCCGCAATAATCATTGCGACTAGTAATAATAATTGTGGATTAATCCCAGAAGTTTGAAGACTTCTAATTAATAGTGCACCAATGAATGCGCCAACCAACATAATCCCCTCAAGGGCAATGTTAATGACACCACTGCGTTCGCTAAACATACCACCTAAAGCAACAAGTAAAAGTGGAATAGCTACTGGCAACATGTTTTGAACGATGTAATATAGTGTATCCATAATTACTCAGCCTCCTTTGTATTAACAGGCGCTTTTTCAACAACTTCTTCTTTCTTTGCCGACAATTTTTTAACAATGAATTGACTTAATAATAGGGCAAATGCTGAGAAGTAAATAATCACTGAGATTACCACATCAATGATTTCAACTTTAAAGCCAACTAAGTTCGCTAAAGTACCCCCTCTTTGAAGGTGTGAAACAAAGATGGATGAGAATATAATGCCTATTGGATGTGAATTACCCAGTAAGGCAACGGCAATACCATTAAATCCGTTTGCAGCAATAACGTTGATTGGTTCATAAGTCATTGAACTACCAGCAATTGCACTTGGTGAAAGTATGAATAATGCACCACCAAGTCCGGCTAGTCCGCCAGCAATCATCATTGTTAATACTGTGTTTCTCTTATAGTTAATCCCTGCATATTGGCTAGCATTCTTGTTATAACCAGTCGCCTTAAGTTCATAACCAAAAGTCGTGTATTGCATAATAATGTATAAGGTAATTGCTACCAATAATGCGATTATTAACCCAATATTTAAGTTTGAGTTAGCAAATCCAAGTGTTTGAAGTTTGACAGAATCTGGTAAATAACGCGTTCTTGTCATGATTGGATTGTACATTTTTGAGTTGCCTTGTACCCACATATCCACTAAATACATACCAATATAGTTAAGCATAATGGATGAAATAACTTCATTAACGTTAAGGAATGCTTTAAGAATCCCTGGGATAGCTCCCATTAGAGCCCCACCTAAGATACCAGCAAGTAGAGCGACTATCCAGTGAATGCTTGGTGGTAGATCTATCATGAAACCAACATAAATGGCGAAGAATAACCCCATTGTATATTGTCCAGAAGCACCAATATTAAATAACCCCATCTTAAAGGCAAATCCAACCGCTAACCCGGTCATTAGAATAGGTGTAGCGAAGTATAGTACGTCTGAAAATCTAGTAAATCCACCAAATATCATTTCTGTGAATCCATAGAAAGCATCTGCTGGATTAGCAAATAGCATTACCACTAAACCAAAGAGTAATCCAACTAATATAGCCAACAATGCGCCACCAAAACCAGAGCCCATCACAGATATCAACCATTTTTTCGGTTCGAATTTGATTTTCTTAATGTCCATGAGATACACCTACATTTCTTTTGGCACCTGACATGTATAATCCTAACTCTTCAAATGTAGTTTGCTTAGGATTTAACTCACCAACGATCTCTCCTTCATACATAACAAGGATACGATCGCTTAAGTTCATGACTTCTTCAAGTTCTAAGGAAACCAATAATACAGCCTTACCTTCGTCTCTTGCATTTACGATTTGCTTATGGATGAATTCGATTGCACCAACATCCAATCCACGAGTAGGTTGGACAGCGATTAATAATTCACAATCTTTTTCAACTTCTCTAGCAATAATCGCTTTTTGTTGATTACCACCAGACATTTGACGGGTAATGGTGTCAGCTCCTAAGCTACTTCTTACGTCATATTGCTTAATTAATCTTTCAGCATATTCTCTGATTGGTTTTCTTCTCATAAAACCTTTATTTTGAAACTCTTTTTGCCAATATGTCTGTAAGATTAAGTTTTTCTCTAAAGTGTAATCTAGTACTAATCCGTGTTTGTGTCTATCCTCCGGAATGTGACTCATACCAGATTTTGAACGATTACGGATGGATTGTTTGGTTATGTCTTTGTTAGAAAGCATAATAGAACCACTAAGTGTTTTTTCTAAGCCTGTTAAAGCATAAACTAATTCAGTTTGGCCATTGCCTTCAATACCAGCAATACACACAATTTCGCCAGCTTTTACATCGAAAGAAACATTAGATACACTGTGTTTTGTACTGTGCTTAGATGCTACTGAAATGTTATTCACATCTAAAATCACTTCTTTTGGTGCTGCAGGTTTTTTAGATACACTCAAATTGACGTCTCTACCGACCATCATTTTGGAAAGTTCTAGTTTATTTGTTTTGGAAATTTCTACTGTACCTTTGTATTTACCTTTTTGTAAAACTGTACAACGGTCAGCTACTTCCATGATTTCGTTTAATTTATGAGTAATAAATAGAATTGACTTTCCCTCTTTTGCAAATTGCTTCATGATTTTCATCAAGTCTTCAATTTCTTGAGGCGTAAGTACCGCAGTTGGTTCGTCAAAAATCAAGATTTCATTATCACGGTATAGCATTTTTAGGATTTCAACTTTTTGTTGCATACCTACTGTGATGTCTTCGATTTTTGCATCCGGATCAACGAGTAATCCATATTTTTGACTTAAGTCTACGATTTTCTTTCGAGCTTCTTTCATATCAAGAAAACCTTTAGTTGTAGGTTCAACCCCTAATACAATGTTTTCAAGTACACTAAACACTTCTACAAGTTTGAAGTGTTGATGAACCATCCCAATACCATAGTTATTGGCGTCTGTTGGGTTTTTAATGGAGATTAATTCACCATTTTTTTTAATCTCGCCTTTTTCAGGATGATAAAGACCAAATAAAACACTCATCAAAGTAGATTTACCGGCGCCATTTTCCCCTAATAATGCATGAATCTCACCTTTTTTTAATTGGAGTGTTACATCATCATTCGCAATGATTCCAGGAAACTCCTTGGTGATATTAAGCATTTCAATAATATAGTTATTCATCTTTATTCACCGCCTATTTGTATATATTATACAACATAAAATTAAAAATTAAGAGAGATTGATTATCATCTCTCTTAAAATTGATTTAGTTTATTTTTACTTTAATTACTGAACAATAACAGTAACGTTATTTAGATTAAGTCCTTCTTCTAATTCGTCAGCTGTAGCATAACCAGTTTCAGCAGCAACTTCAATTGTACGAATTGGAGTGATTGTGCCAGCAACTAATTTAGCAAATACAACGTCGTATTGTGCTTTGTTGAAAGATGTGAATCTGTCAAATGCATTACCATTTGCATCACCAATAACGATAGTAGGTAGACCTACACCACCGTTAGCGGCATTGAAATAAGTAGTTTTGCCAGAATATGTTGCCCATGTGTCATTATAGATTGCTTCTAATACTTGAACAACTGAAGATGCTAAGCCTTTAGTAGCTGATGTGATAACAGTTGCGCTGTCATATCTTTGGTCAACGTCAACACCGATAACTTTCTTGTTAGTTTCAGCTGCTGCAGCCATTACTGACTTACCAACTGATCCACCACACGCGAAAATTACTTCAGTCATACCTTGATACATAGCTTTAGCAGTTGCTTTGTTAGTGTCGGTTTCATCAAAGTTACCAGTGTAATGGTATTTAACTTCAACTGTAGCACTAAGTTCTTTAGCTGCATCTTCTGCACCTTGTAAGAAACCATATCCGAAAGCTTGAACCGCTGGAACTGCCATACCACCCATGAAACCTAATTTTGTCATGCCGTCTTTAACTGCAGCATAACCAGCTAGGTAACCTGATTGTTCTTCCGCATACATTACGCTTGCAACGTTTGCATCAGTACGGAATGTTTTATAGTCCGCTGTATGAGGAGCGCCATCTAGAAGAATAAATTTAACATCTGGATATTTAGTTTGAGCTTCAAAAATTGGAACTTCAAATAAGAACCCTGGAGTAACGATTACTTTAGCTCCACCTTTAACTGCTAGGTCGATTGATGCTAAATAACCAGCATCTGAAGCTTCTTCAGGTTTGTAGTATTTATGAGAAATTTTGTTTTCTTCAGCAAATTCTACGACACCTTCCCATGAACCTTGGTTGAATGACTTGTCATCGATATTCCCTTTATCGGTAATCAACGCAATTTCATACGTTTTCTTTTCGCACGCAGCTAGCGATACAGCTAAAACTGCAACGAACAATGCAACAATTACTTTTTTCATTTCTTCCTCCTGTGTGAAATAAATTCAATTTCATGATAACATTGAAAACGTTTTTTTTCAAGCGAAAAAGCATTTTAATTATCGTTAATTATAAGGAGTTTATATAGTAAGTTCGTGCGTTGCTAGATTTCTTGCCCATTTACCATCTTTAATTAGATGTATTCCAAAGAGAGCTTTAAATAGCGATACCCCTTCTACAATCGCATATACTAATAGGATTGGAATATCGGTATAAATGCTCAATATAAGCGCGATAGGTACTGCGATCACCCAAGCGAACAAGGCGTCAAATACGAAAGTAATGATGACCATTCCACCAGCTCTTAAGATAAAGAATATTCCTGCATTAAAAGCAAATACCCACATTAATGCTGCTACTACCCACATAAATTGAGTCGCTTGCCATCTTACTGCTGCGGACACATTATATAATAGTGGCGCAAATGGCGCAATTACGGCCAATATAACCCCAAATGAAAGACAAGTTACTAATGCAAAGAATAATAGTTTATATGCATTATCTTTAGCAAGTTCTATTTGATTTGCACCTAATTCATTACCAACCATAACAGATATACCTGTCGCAAGTGCCCCAAATATAATGAAGAATAGGTTTGCAACCGTATTTGAGATGGTAAAGGCTTCAACTACTGAAGTCCCTCTTTGGGAGTATGCAAATAATATAACTGTTGTTGAACTAGACCATAATAACTCATTGGTTAATAATGGGATAGTCTTTTTTAGTATCGTTTTAAAGCGTTGTTTAGAGATTTTGAATTTCTTGTAAATATCTTGTGTAAACACCATTTTTCTTGAATAGGCAATATAAAGCAGTACCCCTAATTCAAACACTCTTGCAATCACAGTCGCAATTGCTGCGCCCCTTACCTCGAGTTTTGGAAACCCTAAGTAACCAAAAATCAAGACAGCATTGAAGGTCATATTAACGACTACTGCCACAATTCCCGCAAACATTGGAACTTTTGTCTCTTTGATTTCTCTAAATGTGGACGCAAACAACTGAATGACTCCAAATATCGGTAATGAGAATATCAGGATTGAAAGATAATCGACGCCATATTTGATAACGCGCTCATTATACACGCCAGAGGCCCCTGAATCACTTTTTGCAAATGCTCTAATGAGAGGTTCTTTGAACACAATCAATAATGACATTGAAACGATTGTTACAAAAATAGTAAGAATCACTTTGACTCTAAAGGCTTCTTTTAATGAATTCTCGTCTTTTGCGCCAAAGTACTGGGAAACAAATATCCCTGGACCTGCTAATCCACCGATAAAACAGATGTTGACGATAAACATGATTTGGTTTGCTATTGCAACCCCACTAATCGCATCGCCGTTTAGTTGTCCGACCATGATGTTATCCAGTAACCCTACAAATGTCGTAATCCCTTGTTGAATCATGATTGGCAATATGATTGCGATGACTTCTCTATAAAATGATTTTGATCCGATAAATTTTCTCATACTATCCCTTTAACTCTAATTCTAGTGCCCCTAATTCATCATGGAACGCCTTATCATGGGAAACAATAATCGCAACCCCAGGAAACTCCATAATGGCTTTTCTTAAAGCGTCTTTTGCGATTTGATCCAAGTGATTGGTTGGTTCATCCAAGATGATGACATTGGACTTACGTTGACTCATTAAAGCGAGTCTTACCTTGGTTTTTTGACCGCCAGAAAGACTAGATAACTTTCGATCAGCCATTTCTCTGGATATGCCAAATCGTGCTAAAAGAGAATAAACTTTCTTATGGTCCATGTCTTGAAGCACTTCAAAACAAAGTTCTGATGCTGTACGTTCTTGATTGAACGTAAACTCTTGTTCAAAATAGGATATATTGGCAGTATCTATCCATTTAAATGACCCACTTATTGGTTTTATAAGACCAAGTACAGTCTTCACTAATGTTGACTTACCTACCCCATTTTTACCAGTAATAATGACTTTTTCATTTTTACGAATGATATAATCAATAGGCTTAAGCAACGCCTTTGTATACCCTATTTCTAAATCACTAATGGTCAGTACATCTCTACCGGTGTCTTTAGCAAATGGAAAATGAAATTTAAGTTCTTTTTGTTTAACTGGTTTCCCAAGTTTCTCGATTTTCTCTAGTTTGGTTCTCACGCTTTGAGCCTGTTTAGTAGTTGAAGCTCTGACGATGTTTTTGGCAATAAATGTTTCTTGTTTTTGAATGAACTTTTGTTGGGCAACAAAGGCTTTTTCGCTCATTTGAAAACGGATTTCTCTTTCTGAGAGATAGTATTCAAAGTTGCCTTTATATCGCGTTAATCCCTTGTTTTCAACAGCGATTACTGTGTCTGCGATGTCTCTTAAAAATGCTTCATCGTGGCTGACTACTAAAAATGCCTTAGGGTAGTTTTGTAAGAACTTAGTAAGCCAATCGATATGCTTAATATCTAAGAAGTTTGTTGGTTCATCGAGTAGTAAAATATCAGATTCATCTAATAATAACTTACCTAAAATAATTTTTGCTCTCATTCCGCCAGACAATTGTTTGATTGGACTATCAAGAATGGACATTTCAAGTCCTAGACCATGAATGATGTTTCCGAGTTTTGACTTAATCGCATAAAAATCTTTTTCAATTAACATATCGCCAATGGCTGCCGCATTGTTAAGGGCACGTTCCATTTGAATGTCTTCTAGTGTCCCTACACTTTGGTAAAGAGTTTCCATTTCAAGTTCTTTATCAAAAAGAGGTTTAAACACAGTCAGTAAGTAATCTCCGACTGTAATGTTCTTATCAATCTTGGCGTATTGGTCTAAATACCCAACTTTAATGTTCGGTAACCAAGTGATTGATCCTTTATCTGGAGACAAGTTTTTGTTTAACAGGTTCATCAATGTAGTTTTACCTGCACCATTTGGACCAACTAAAACTGCATGATCACCTAAAAAAAGACGCACATTGGCATCTATTAATAAATCGTTATTGTCATAACGAAAACTTAAATTGCTAACTTCTAATAAACTCATACTCTAATTCTATCTCCGATACTGGTTTTTGATCTTCTATATACTGCCATCCTGGCATGTGATGCTCGCCAATGATATCTTTTACGCTTTGTTTATAAAAAGTCCCTGAAGCTTCTGCTAAAACGGTCTTTCTATCTTTATCTAAAATAACCCCTTCACCTTTAAATGTGAGGCCCTTGTTTTTTGTAATCCACCCACAAACAATGATTGGTTCGTCTAGAGGAACAGGTTTACGGTAGGTGACTTCTAGTTTGATCGTCACACCCCAAGTTTCTGGTTCATCGATGTTAATCGCTCTACCAACAGTTTCATCTAATAGAGCGGAAATGATGCCACCATGCATACGGTTAGGGTAGCTTTGATGATGGTTAAACCCCTTAGTTTCAGCAACCACTACTTTGTTTTCAAGCTCATAAAAACTTGCATTTAAGCCCGTCTTATTATGAAGCCCACAAATGAAACAATCATGTGAATTAAATTGCTTTCTTAATACTTTATATTTCATATAACCACCACCTTGAAAAATTATAACACATTTAAAGGCACAATCCAAAAAAATAAAGGAAAAATTCTCCTTTATTTTTGATTGAAGTATGATTCAATTTGATCACTATGGATCACATTCATCCCAAAAACATCCATTTGTGGGGTAACAAACACAATTTCATTTTCATTAATGTATCTGACTATTTTTCCTGGATTTGGGTATATAACTAAGAGTTTCTTACCCTCTAAATCATAAAACCCATTCGTCTCTGCCATTTTTCTATTGGATGTTGTGAATATTTGCCAATGTCTTTTTGAGTTAAATGAAACCTCAACTGCACCTGGTGCATATAATAGCTTAATCTTATACTCTTGACCTTCATAGGTTATTTCAAAATCATGGGTACGGCTCTTAACTTCTTTAATAGACCCTAAAGAATTAAGTTTCCCAACAACCATCTTTTTGTGTTTCGTAGCAATCAAAGTAAATGCAACGATAAAAGCAAAACCTGTTATCGCCAATAAGATTAATACCGTATATAAAAATGTCATTTAATCACCTTTTCTTTTGTAACATCTAATAAAGTATCTTCATCGAATATGCAATGATAATCGTATAGATCTTCCTCAAATAAAACAGACTCAATGAAAAATGGAATATTATGAGCAACACCTAAATTATGACCCATAATCCAGTCTAGCGACTTGTAATCCAAAATACCTTCTCTTGTTTTAACAGGGGTATTAATGAGTGTATCGGTATAACAAATAAATATATGCAAATAATCACTAGAGGTATTCCAGGTGAGCTTGCCTTTGTAGATAACGTTTTTTTCTAAAACATCTAATCCAGTCTCTTCTTTAAGCTCTCTAATTGTGGATTCAACAACCGTCTCATTGGCTTCAATCTTACCACCTAATCCGTTCCAACACCCTTTCCAAGGCGATTTCTCGCGGTTAATGAGTAGGATTTTATTTTCTGTTAAGACAAATATCAGCGTGTATACCATTTTATCACCTAAAAGTATGATAACACATTTTCAATTATATCTAGAAAAAAATCCCCAAGTTTTCACTTAGGGATTTTGATTTAGAATGAGATTCCTGCCTTTAAATCAGTAACAAGTTTCTCACGTTTGATTCGGTTAGCCGGATTATCATCAACGTAATCAGTAGGTGTTAAGAAGAATGTATAAGCTGGGTTAGCAGATAATTCATCTTCGATTATGTAGTAGATAATCGTATAATCCGGATCAAACATAATGTCGATTGTTTCATCACTGAATGTAGAAACCATGTTTGCATTTAATGAAGCGATATCTGCAATGGTTGTTGATGCACCCATAGATGTTAAGGCTTCGGCAAGTCCTACCATTTCAATGTATTTAACTTCGCCATTTCTTGGTGAATTAATGTCGTTTACAATGGCATCTATGTTACCACTGGTTAATCCAGCGGTAATAATTGCAGTTGAAATTTGACGATTAACAATGACTGAGTTGTCTGTTAATAAGTTTGTCAATAACTGACCATTAATAGCGTTAGCGGATAGGCTAGATACAGAATCCAATGTGCCACCTAAATGGCCTAGCGCTAAGGCCACTGCTGATAACTCTGTTGATGTTAAGTCAACACTTGATCCTAATACGTATGCGTCGGTTGGGATTGTTAATCCAGATGCAATAACTGCACTTGAGATTTGTCTATTGACAATCACTGAGTTGGCACTTAGTAGATCAGATAATAAATCACTGTCAATTGTGCTTGCATTCAATGAAGATACAGATGCAATCGAGCCTGTTCCTAAGTAACCTAATGCAGTTGCTAGAGCGCTAAGTTCAGCAGACGTAATGTCTTCTGTTGAACCTATCACATAAGCTTCACTTGGGATTGATAATCCTGAACTAATAACTGCGCTTGAGATTTGTCTATTAACAATCACTGAGTTGGCACTTAGTAAGTTAGTTAATAATGTGGAATCAATAGCATCAGCGTCTAATGTTGAAACAGATGCGATTGAACCAGTTCCTAAATAACCTAATGCAGTTGCTAGAGCGCTAAGTTCAGTAGACTTAATGTCTTCTGTTGAACCTAACACGTAAGCGTCTGTTGGGATCGATAATCCTGAACTAATGACTGCGCTTGAGATTTGTCTATTAACGATTAATGAGTTTTCACTCAATAGGGTAGTTAACAATGTGCTGTTTATAGCATCCGCATCAAGTGTACTGATTGATGCAATCGAACCTGTTCCTAAGTGTCCTAATGCTTGAGTTAATGCTTCTAATTCCTCAGGCGTAATATCTTTAGTAGATCCTTCTACAAAAGCATCATCTGGAATTGATAAGCCAGAATTAATAATTGCTGTAGAGATTTGTCGATTAACGATCAACGAATCGGCTGCCAATAGGTTCGCTAGAAGTGTCGCATTAATGGAGTTTTGATCCAATGAAGATACGCCATTGACTGATCCATCTCCAATGAAACCTAATGCTGTAGCTAAGTTTTGTAATTCGGTTGCGTAAATATCTTCTGACGTTTCTTTTGCTTCATCTGGAATATCTAATCCTGCCGAAGGGTTCAAAATAGCGTTCGAGATTTGTCTGTTAACGATTAATGAGTTTGCACTCAATAGGTCATTAATTAATTGAGCATCAATGGTTGATGAATCTAGGTTAGATACTTCATCTACTGAACCAACATGTTGTAACGCTAATACGATAGCATCGAGTTCTTCAGGCTTGATGTCCTTAGTTGAACCTACGACATATGCGCTAGTTGGAATACTTAATCCGCTATCAATAATAGCTTTAGAGATTTGTCTGTTAACAATCACTGAATCTGCTGCTAATAGACCAGTTAATGTAGCCGCATCAATGGTTGAAGCATTCATTGTCGATACTTCTTCAACGGAACCTAAAGTACCTAATGCGGTAACAATAGCATTCAGCTCTGTTGGAGTGATATCTTTCTGAGTCTCATCCACAAATGCACTTTCTGGAATTTCAAGTCCGCTATCAATAATAGCCTTGGAAATCTGTCTGTTAACAATCACTGAATTTGCAGCTAGTAATGCGGTTAATTTAGCCGCATTAATGCTTGAAGCATCCATGGTTGAAACATCATTAACGGTTCCTACTGCATCAAGTGCAACGGCAACAGCTCTTAATTCAGATTCTTTAATTTCGGTTGTTGATCCTGTTTCAAATGCTGAATCTGGGATTTCAATACCTGTATCAACAATGGCTTTAGAGATTTGTGTTCTTACAATACTTGAACCTGCATCAATTAAATCCACTAATAAATCAGATGTAATTGCATTGGCATCAAGATCGTTCGAACCTAATAGTTTAACAGATCTTAATAACTTGATTAATTCACCATCTTCTGTCTCAGTGCCATTCCAGAATGTTGGATTTGACTTGTTGTCAAGTGTAACAGCGAATCCTGCATTGCTGTTTAAGATAGATGTGAACATCTTATCAAGTGAGTTATGGATAATTCTAGAAGATAATAGCGTATCATTGATGGATTGAACACTTTGTTCATCAGACAATGCTGTTGTTAATGAAGTGTAATCAAATGTCGTTAATGAAACACCTTGATTATCTAAGGTTTGAATAGCTTTAAGTAATGGGATTAAATCGCCATCAGGATAGGTTTCATCTGTGTCTTGGTACCACACATAGTCTGTATCATCAGGTAACTTAGGTTCGATATAACCAGATAATTCACCTGTTAAAATCATTGGTTTAACGGTTTCTACTGCCGTATGTTCGATGACTTTCGAGGCCATTAATACAGTAATATCGGCACCCATTAACGCATCAAAATCAATGTTTGCTGCTGCTAAGTCTCCACCAGGAACGAGTGCTTTGAGCGCTACAAGTAAGTGTTCGAGTTCGCCCTTTGTATCCCCTTCAGAGTGCCATGTAATGGCTTCTGGAATATATATTTGACCGTGTAAATCGTTACCTTCGCTACTCATATCCATAAGAATACTTTCAAATACGTTAGCGATAATATGGGATTTCGCGATTAAACTGATATTGGCTTCAGATAACCCTAATAATGTATTCGCATTGAGGTCGGATGATCCAAATACGCTTACGGCATCGAGTAATCTAGGAAGTTCATTATCCCAGAAAGTTGGGTTAGCCTTATTATCAATCGTAATCGATAATCCAGCTTGAGTAGTTAAAATTGATGTGAATAACTTATCTAAAGAGTTCTTAAGAATTCTTGATGATAATAATGACTCACCCAATGCAGCTTTATTTTCTGGATTTTCAAGTGCAGTTGTAATCACTGAATAGCTGACTTGATCTAAGGCAACGCCTAAGCCACTCAAGTTTTGAACAGCAAGTAATAATGGGATTAAATCGCCATCAGGATACGTTTGGTCTGTATCTTGATACCAGACATAATCTGTATCATCTGGCAACTTAGGTTCGATATAACTTGATAAGTCCCCTGTTGTAATCATTGACTTAATGGTTTCTACCAATGTCATCTCAACAGTCTTAGATCTAAGTATTTTTGGAATATCCACGCCATTTAGCGTGCTTAAATTGATTGTAAAATCATTGATGTTCGTGCCTTCAGGTACAATTTCAATTAATGCGAGTAACATGTATTCTAACTCACCAATTGAGTCGCCTTCTGAATACCACGTCAATTCTTCTGGAACGAACAACATGCCGGATAACTCTCCGCCTTCAGCAACCATATCCAAGAATACGCCTTCAAATGTATTCGAAAGTACCTTAGATAAGGCCAGTGTGTGGATTTGAGCTTCTGTAAGTCCTAATAAAGCATCCGTGTTTGTGCCTGCTTCCATTAGGATGATTGTGCCTTTCAATAATGAATTAAGTTCTGTTTCTGTCCAATCGTTTGGTGTTTCAGGAAGCACAATTTCGATGTCACCTAAATTGGTTTCAGATGTTAATTTATTGAAAATAGCATTTAAGTTATGTTTGATTACGAGTGAGTTAGATAGGTAAAGCGATAATCTGTCCACATCGTTATCGGTTAAGTTAGATAAATTGCCACCCAAGATGTCCGCAGCCAGTATTTCTCTTGCCGCATTCAATAGGGCTGTAAGTTCGTCTTTACCAGATTGTTCAGACCAAATGATGGTTTCTGGAATTTCTAGCGTAACGCCTAGATTAAACTGAGCTAATAGAACTTCAACAACGTCATTCATCTTCGTGCTGATTAAATTCGACCCGCTGATTTTTTCAACGATTGAATCAATATTAGCCGTACTTAGGATTCCTGCGTAATCTGGGTTTTCACCACCAGTTAAATCAAGGATACCAGTAGACATAACAACTTTAGCTAATAAGATCAAGTTGGTCATTTCAGTGGCATTAAGGTTTGTAGTGATGTCGTCTTTGGTTAGTAAATCTTTGTACTCCGTTGGAAGACTTTCTGTTAATAAATCAAACAATACGCCACCCACTGCGTCTTTATTATCGTTAATTAAGTTAAAACTGAATAATGCATCAAATACATCAGAAATAGCTTGATCATTAATGCTCTCTAAGAATTCTTTATCCTTGAATCGGTCAAAATCACTGAATGAGGTAATTCCTAATCCTTGAATTGCCACATACATATCAGCGATTGATTCGAAGTCTTCATTAAGTTTCGTGCCATCAGGAAGTACTAAATCTTCTTTAGTTAAACCTTGTTTAGTTAACATTTCTTCAACGCCATCAAGGCCTAATGCATAGTTTAAGGCAACTGGTAAGCCGTATTGAAGCAATTCTAAATCGCCTAGACTATCAAAAATATCTTTGACTATGTCTCCATCAAATTCAAAATAGTTGATGTCTTTAAGTGGAACGCCTTCTTGGGCTTGAATAAGTGTTAGTGCATTCGCAAACACATCGCCAAGAACGCCAATGTCTGAAGCAATATTAATTGCCTTTAAATCTTCTAGTACAAATATGTCTTCATAGCCTTCAAGCATTTCATCAAAATCACCACTATTGACCAAGTACTCTAGTCCAACTGGGACAATGACATCGATTAAATCTAACTCTGAGATAAGGTTCATAATCTCAGTAACATCATCAGGAGAGAGCTTTTCAATGATGGTATCATCAATTTGTGTTGAACCATCATTGGCTTCAATAATAATCTTAACGGCTTCTAATGCTCTTGCTAACTCAGCTCTGAATTTCAATTCGGTATCGAGGTTATCAGATTTAACTTTGACTGAGAGAATAGAGTCAAAAACGTAAGTATCCAACTCAACATCGTTGATCTTCACAAATCCTGCAATCGATCCAACATAGCTGGTACGATAGTTAGTCAAGAATTCTCTTACTTGATTTAACATCTCTTGTTCGGAGGATTGTTGATCCAATGGTTGTTGCTCAACTAGCATCACTTCGTCATTTCTTATGTATAACTGATATCTTGGGGCGCTTGCCTCCGATTGAGTCATGGCCAAATCAAGTGCACCAGACATTGAAGCAATCGCTGCGATTGGCATGGATATTAAAAGAATTAAAAATGCACCTCTTAATAAGCCAACCCCACTACCAAGCAAACGTGAAGTCATTTTCTTTTTTCTCTTCTTACCAGAGGCATCACGTTTTTTAGGTTTAACGATTAAGTATATTATCCAACCGATGAGTTTAAATACCGTTAGGTTTAAAACAAACACAATTACCATAAATACAATGTTTACAACCATTTGCGTGATTCCATAAACCAAGGCAAGTGCATCGGATCCATCTACTAGCACATCCGCTAATCCTGGTTTTGTATGAATCAAATAAGCAACTACTGTATCTTCTATATTAGTGATTGGTACGCCAATATCAACAAAAGATAATAGTGACCCTACATTTTGTTTCATCAAGATTGAAGACACAGAATTCATCATTAAAAAAGCCAGGACTAATATACCTGCAGTCCATATGAAAAAGAATGTCGACTTGAAGAAACCGTGCCAAAACCCCCTTAAGGCAGCAATTACCAGTATCCCTATCGCTGCATAATTTAAGTATTGTATCATTTCTGAAGCTTGTATTGCCATAGTCCCACCTCTTCATTTGAAATTCAAAATTGTTATACTTTATTCTATCACTCATATGCATAAATATCTATTTATAGAGCTCAGCAATTTCATTTTTTTTATTCTATTATATTTTTCCTATCAAAAATGGCCATTTTTATGAAAAAAATTAGATAAAGGAAGTCAACACTAGTTTAAGTTTTATTTATCCCTATTTATGAACACACTTAAAAACCAGATTTGAAATCTAGTATTCTAAGTAGTATAATGAAATTGAAATTTATTTGTGGAAGTTCTTTCCACTCTTGTACATGCCAAAGATTATTCTGAGTAATTTATTGGCACAGGCAATTAAGGCAGCTTTATAAACGAGAGGGTTCGTTTGTTGCCTTTTTTTGTTGTAAAAATTTAAAATTATGTTTGTTTTTCCAATTCTCACATTACTCGACATAGCCAAGAATAATAACGTCCTTAGGTGTTTATTACCTTTCTTCGTAATGTGTAGATGTTCACCTGTCATTTGACCAGATTGATACACTCTAGGATCGATACCAGCATAGGCGACTAATTGTTCACTACGTTCAAACCGGTCTAAATTTCCTAATTCTCCTATCAGTCTGATTGCGAGATTGTCTCCGATGCCTGGAATACTCATCAATTGATGATAAAGCGGTACTTCACTCACTAATTCTCTCATTTCATCCAAACATAACTCGATTTCAACTTCTTGATCACTGATCTTATTAACCATAGTCTTTAGAATGGTTACTTCAAAGGAACTACTACGACAACCTGAAGACACATTGTCAATATAACCTTTGAGTTTCTTAGCTTCATCCATTGCTTTTGGTTCTCTATGTTTGGTATCTTTCATGATATACTTCACAATTGTTTCGAAGCGCTTATTCTTTAGTTCGTAAGGATGAGCATATCGCTTTAAGATTGACATGGGAATGTCCAAATAAGGATTTGGATAAACTACATCGAACCTTGGATACACGATGTCTAAAGCATTTCTAAAATGGACCTTCATTTCTCTTAACTGCTGAATAAGAAAAGTGTAATGTCCATTCATACTATGAAGTTTCTCATAGAGTTCATCTTTTTGATCGTGCAATCTAAAGTCTTTCATGAAGTATGCCTTAGCGATACTCTTACAGTCCCTAGCGTCTGTCTTAGTCGATCTTAAGTCTGTTTTTCTTATCTTTGAAGCCTCTAAAGGATTTAGAATAATACACTTTTCATCATGATTCATAAGAAATGTTTCTAACGCTTTATGATAGATCCCAGTTGATTCAAATACGTAGACGACATCGCTATACGTTTCCTTCAATGTTTGACCTAATTCATACACAGACTTAAACCCCTCTAATTCGTTTTGAATAGGTGTCGCTTTGTTAGCTGGTTTATCTATTTCAATAAACCCTTGATAATAACTCTTTCCCTTGGATACGTCCACTGCTACACATGGACTCTTCACAGTACTTACCACCTTTCTTTGTTAGATGATACGGTTCGTTTCAGTTTAAATACACTTACTTTTTTTCGTTGTTCATACGTGTTCATTGACACCATTAGATCTAAACTAGTTTCGTGTATAAACTGAAATTTTGGACATTTTTTTCGCGAACTCGAGGTTCAAAGGCCCGCACGTCCTTCCTTTCAAACTTTCTTTTCTATATGCCTATAAAAAAGAAAAGCCAAGAGTCATCTCTCTTAGCTCGTAGTAAATCATAGGAAGGCGTAGACTATCATAAATACTCAAAGGTATACTAGTTTTTACGAACTCGAAGTTCAAATTGTTTAACTACGCCTTCGCCCTCATTTTACTACCAATTATATAAAAATAAAAGACTAAGAGAATAACTCCTAGTCTTAGTATACGAAAAGCCCGAAACGGGCTCTCATTATTGCGTTTTAACTTTAAGTACGAGTGATTCGTACGGTCTAAGCGTTAATGACTCGAGATTAACGTCTTCGGATTCATAGTTAGAAAGTAATACTTCTTCTACACTAAATCCATCCACTGAAACTGTCTTTGTTATGTCAAAGAAGTTTGTAATAACTAAAATCGTGTCTTTGTTCTTTCGAACATAGCCATAAATTTCTTCATCGTCTCTTAAGACTTGTTTATAAGTCCCGTAGACAAAAGTATCTTTATAGGAACTGTGTTTACGAAGGTTCAAGACTTTCTTGTAATAATGCCATAATGAGTTTGGATCCTTCATTTCATCCTCTACATTAATCGTTGGGTAGTTTGGGTTAACATGGAACCAAGGCACAACGTTAGAAAATCCGCCATATGGTGCATTTTTCCATTGAACTGGAGTTCTCGCATTGTCTCTACTTCTATGAGCAGTGAATCCAATGTATCTATCTTTATCTTCATTACCTTCCACACAAACTAAATGATAACTATTTTTTACAGATACATCGTTGAAATCCTCGATCGTTTTAAATGGATAATTGGTCATGCCGATTTCTTCACCTTGATAGATGAATGGGGTACCCCACATGAAATAAAGTGCTGTGGCTAGCATGCTACCGGATAACACACGCTTCTCAACATTGCCATATTGGCTCATTACGCGTGGTTGGTCATGGTTTAACCAATATATTGGATTCCAAGCTTTTCCGTAAAGGTTAGTTTGCCATTTTTCAAACATGTCTTTTAAGTGTGGTAAGTTGGTCACTACTTTTTCATTTGGATCTCTTAAATTCCAAACGTTATTACACCAGTTATGGTCGAAGTTAAATACCATGTTTAACTCATCGCGGTTTAAACCAGCATAGTCAATAGCTTCCATAGGTAATGCACCACCACCAACTTCCCCAACGGTCATGACATCGTAATCCTTTAGTACAGCTTGATTAAACTCTTTTAAGTAATCATGAAGTTCTGGTAGGTTCGAAAATTTACGCCAGTCTGGTTTGTATTTGTCGTTTGACTCCATGGTCGAATCTTCGAATGTCTTTGATCTAGCAATATGGGCTACGGCATCGACTCTAAATCCGTCAATCCCCAAATCAAGCCAGAACTTAGCCATATCAAACATGCTTTTTCTCACATTCGGATTCGCCCAGTTTAAATCAGGCATTTTTTTAGAGAAAATCTTCATGTAATATTCGCCAGTGATTTCGTCTTTTTGCCAACAGGATCCACCAAAGAATGAAGCCCAGTTAGTAGGTTCTACTTCCTTCCCATCGACGATTTTGCCTTTTTGCCAAATATAATAATCTCTATACGGATTGTCTACAGATTTTCTAGATTCCATAAACCACTCGTGTTCATCAGAGGTTTGATTCATAACCAAATCGGCAATAATGCGAATGCCTCTTTTTTTAGCTTCACTTATTAATCTTTTCGCATCATCCATTGTGCCATAGTCTGGACTAATGTCATAAAAATCGGATACGTCATATCCGTTATCATCCATAGGTGATTTATAAAATGGACAAATCCATAACAAATCGACCCCTAAATCTTTTAAATAATCTAATTTTTCGATGATACCATTGATATCACCAATGCCATCGCCATTCGAATCGTAAAAACTTCTTAAGTAAATCTGATACCCAATGGCTTCTTTCCACCATTTGCGTTCCAAAAATGACATGTAATCACTCCTTATCAACTATGTTTATGATACCATAACTTAAAAGTAAAGTGGCAGGTTATCGAGTTGTAATCCGTTACATTTAATATTGCGATGAAAGCGCTATATATTTTTAGTATAATGATATTGAATGCTACGAAAGGAGCACAATAAAAATGAACAAACATGCCTTACTACACAAGTCTAAATCAGAAATGGCCTATGCCTATGATAAAAATACCTTACATATCTGGTTAAGAACACAAGCAAATGACTTTAAATCAGTGAAACTTCTTTATGGGGATCCCTTCAGATATGAACCCGTTGATGATGATCATATCCACTGGGTTTGGGTCCAAGAAAATGCCAATGATGAAGAAATGGTTAAGCGTTTCACTGATAAAGAATATGACTACTACTTCTTAAGCATCAAGCCAGAACACTTAAGGGTTAAGTATGCTTTCTTACTAGATGAAAGATACCTTTATGGGGTTAGAGAAATCTACGATCTAAAAGATGGTGATGCCACGAAAAAGTTCAATCTTTTTAATTACTTTAACTACCCATTCTTAAATGAAGCAGATATTATTAGTATCCCTAGTTGGGTAAAAGATACCGTGTGGTATGAAATATTCCCTGAACGTTTCAGACGTGGGAAAAACTCTGTTAATCCAGTGACGAACGCTTGGGGCGTTCCAAGTGAAAATGTCACAAACCATATGTTTTTCGGTGGAGACATTCCTGGGATTATTGAATCCCTAGATTACATAAAAGATCTAGGTATCACTGGAATCTATTTCACACCGTTATTCGAAAGTCCAAGTGCCCATAAGTACGATACCACAAACTATTTTAAGATTGATCCTGCCTTCGGAACCAATGAAGACTTTAAAGTACTGGTTCAGGAATCTCACAAACGTGGAATTAAAGTGGTCTTAGATGCAGTATTCAACCACTGTGGTTATGACCATCCATTTTTCCAAGATGTTGTAAAACATGGTAAAGCCTCTAAATACTACAACAGTTTCTTCGTTAAAGATGAACCCATGTTAAACTTCAAATTGAACGAACATGGTAAGCCAATATACTCAAGAGGCCTAATTCCTAATTATCACACCTTCGCATTTACACCATATATGCCTAAGTGGAATACTGAAGACCCACTTGCAAGACAACACTTACTAGAGGTTGCAGAATATTGGATTAAAGAGTACGACATCGATGGTTGGCGATTAGACGTATCTAACGAAGTCTCTCATGACTTTTGGAAAGCATTCAGACAGACGGTAAAAAAGGCTAAAAAAGATGCCTTTATCTTTGGTGAAAACTGGGATTATTCCATGCCGTGGTTAGGTGGAGACCAAATTGATACAGTGATGAACTATGAACTTGTTTATTTAATTTGGCAGTTCTTCGGACATGATCCAAACATCCCAACGATTGAAGCCAGTGAACTAGTAAGACTTTCAAATAAGCTTCTCGCTTCTTACCCACAACAAATCACCGAAAACATGTTTAACTTAGTGGATTCACATGATACGGCAAGAATCCTTGATCGTTCTTTAGAAAACCGTGACTTAGCTTTCTTGACGTATTTGTTTATGTTTAGCTTCCCTGGAACCCCAACCATTTACTATGGAGGAGAAATCGGAATCACAGGCAAACATGACCCTGACAATAGACGTTGCATGATTTGGGATGAGTCTAAACAAGACTTAGCCTTTAAAGACAGAATCAAAACGTTAATCTCATGGCGTAAAACCCATGAAGCATTTAAGTCTTCAGATTTAAGATGGATCCATCACGATGATTCAAAACGTGTGATTGTATATGAAAAGTTAGCTGGTGAAACATTTGTTTTCCTTATCAATTCTAGCAATCAAGATCAAACTATTTCCATAAAGGGATTAGAGGGTATCAACCTAGAGACTAATGAGTCTATCAAAGACACATTCACTCTAAGCCCTTATGGCTATATCATTCTAAAGAAATAATCCAAACCCAAGCGATAACCATCTCTTTATGAGGTGGTTTTTCGTTAAAAAAGACCTTATCAACAGGTGATAAGGTCTATTCTCATAGTATTTTTTTAATATCTAGTGGGTTTGATACAATAAACTCAGGTTTTAAAGGTGCGATTTCTTTCATGTCTCTAAATCCCCACAGACATGCAATGACATCCACATTCGCATTCTTACCCGTCATAATATCTACTTCTGAATCACCAATTAATATGGTATTTTCCCTTGTGGCATTGAGTTCTTTTAATACCAATTCAATCATTCTTGGGTCTGGCTTTTTAATCTGATCGGCTTTGACACCTACAGAAAGTTCAAACAGGTTAGGAAACAAAAGATCAACCAATGCCTTGACTGCAGCATCCTGCTTATTAGATATAACTGCCATTTGGTAACCTTTGGAACTTAAATAACTAAGAAGTTCAAGAATCCCATTATAAGGCTTCGTGTATACCATACTATGTGCCTGATAGTATGCGTCATAATAATCATAGACTTCTTTAAGTGCTTCTTTAGTTAAAGCTTCACCGTAAGATAGTTCGATTAGTTTCATCGCACCATTTCCAAGAAAAGATCTGACTTCTTGTTCAGTTCTATGTGGTCTATTATAGTGTGTTAACATGTAATTCACCGCGATGGTAAGGTCCTTTAATGTGTCTAATAAGGTACCATCTAAATCAAAGAGTATGGTTTTTTTCAAAATCTCTCCCCCTTTTTATCAGTTTTTCATAGATTGGCATCATTTCAGGTTCACTTACAAAGGAAGTGATTTCTTCAATCGGAATCCACTTACAGCCATTGGTTTCTTCTTCATTTACACTTAATGTATCTAGTTCATCCGCAATCAATAAGTAAGAAGCATTCAAATGTAAATGGGAAGAGATGGCTTGGTTCTTCTTAACATGAAACCATACAGGTAGTACCTCTATGCTCATCGGTTCTTCTGTTAAAAACTTAAAGTTTTCTAGCCCGGTTTCTTCCTTAGCTTCCTTTAAGGCAACTGCTTTAAAATCCTTGTTGCCATCAAGATGTCCACCAGTCCATCCCCATGAATCATATAGCTTGTGATAGATCATCAACGTCTTAGAAAAGTCTTTGTTGAAAATCATCGCTGATGCAGAAAAATGCATCATATAGTGTCTTTCATAAAGTAAGTCACCATAATGTTTAATTGCATCTTTAATGTAGATTAAGTCTTGTACTTCAAATGGATCTTTTGGGTTATAAATATCAAATAGTGTCATATACTCACCGTTCTTTCAGTTAATTTCTATTATACTCTAACTCTTCTAAACTATCTACAACCCTTTTTTTAGATTTGTTCACTAAAAGGCTTGTTTTATAAAAAAAAGTGTGTTATCATAACAATGCTTTGAAAAAAAGATGCATCCGTAGCTCAGTCGGTAGAGCAACTGACTCTTAATCAGTGGGTCCACGGTTCGAGCCCGTGCGGGTGTACCATTTTAAAACAAATCGGCTTGATTAAGCCGTTTTTTTTTATACATTAACACCTTTTTTAGTTATAACCAAATTGATCTTTTGTCACTAAAATATACTTATAACCCATATTACACAAATATATTTATTTATTTTTCAACATTTTATTGTTTACTTATCACAATGAAGTGGTAAAATAATAACAAATACATACTAGTTCTGTTCAATTATCCAAACATGGGAAATGTTTAATAAATACTTTTAGTAAAATTCATATTGTTGATTCAGGTCAAACATAGAGGGGAATGTTTGACTTATCTAAGACTTTTATTCTGTAGATAAGTAATATTCTCTTTTTTTGATTATTACTTGATACACTTTTATAACAGTAGTTGACATAAAGAATGAATCAAATCAAAAAGGGAAAGGTGATAGAAATGATTTTGATTAAGGTAGTTTGCGTTTTGAATGCAGCTGAAAAAAGGAGATTAATCTCGAAAATAGGAGAAATTGCTGTTTCCAGAAATAAACTTTCTTCTTCTTGTATCAAGAATGATATGTATAAAAATGGTCTAACTTATCTTAAAAAAAGATGGCATTTGAGCACCCGTTCAATTAGGAACTCAATCTCTTTTCCTAGGGTTCTCGGAAATAATTATCGAATTGATAAGAAGGACCATATTTGGTTTTTTCAGAGACTCGTTGATTTCTCTCTTAGTTTACGAGATGAAAACATGGATCTAATCCTAAGAGACTATATAAAAGAGGGTATAATCTATAATGTTTATCGCTGTGAATACCATTCTGTTAGTATTGAGCATAGTGGCCTTAAACAATACGTAGAAAATACCCCGATACCGCAGAGAACCAAGGATAGATACCAAGTAATTTACTCGTTGTTATCTCGTATGAACGTTTTGAATAATGCATTTAGAGGAAGGCTAAACCATGAGTCTATTAAAGAAAGCCTACAATAATAAATTCATCGAGAGCATTACTTATTCTTTATTAGTCATTCTCTTCAATGAACTACTCTCAGGTATCTCTAGGAAATGGATGAAATACACTCTATTGTTTTTGATAATGTTCACAGTTATATTGACGTGCGAATACATACGAATGAAACTGGAAAATATACTAAAATCTCCTAAATTGTCAGATGATCAAAAAAGATCCATTTTTCTTGCCTGGAGGGATGATTTTTCTTCGATGTTGGTACTTGATGTTTCAAATATAACCAAAGAACAAATTAATGGTTTCAGTAAAAGCACCTCAACACTAATCCATATTCTAATCGATGGTTCTGAAAAAAATACATTTGTATTGAACTTCGGAAAAAATGAATTTGAAACCGTCGTGAGAAAACTAGAAACTTATGGAGCTTTAAACATTGAGTATATTGGCGAGATTAAATCACTCATTAGTTTGATTGAAATCGTAATGATTCGCTTACTATAAATCTTGTTCATCTTATAAAAGAAAAAGGCTATTGATTTAGCCTTTTATTGTATAAACGTATTATGGAAAGATAAAACTCTAAATCCTTGGTGATAAGTAGTCAAATCCTCTACAGGTTTTGTTAGTTCATCAATCGTTTTGTTTTCCCAGATTAAATGAACGAATTCAGGACGATCAATGTATGGGTTTCTATTGCCCTGTGCCCCATATATCACTTGGTTACGGTTCTTCTCAAACTCATCAACTGGATCTTCTTTATGCCATTCTAATAAGAGCGATAATTTACCCATGGTAACCATACTCATCGAATAGGTTTCGCCTTCATCAATGTTAGTATCTGAAAGGTTTAAATGATCATACATCGTTACCATGTAAAATAATATACGTGCAACATCTCCTTTATGGTCATCACCAGGATAGAAACCCTCGCCTGTTTTGACTCCAGAACCAGAACCTTCAACATAATATAGGTTACTTCTTACGCTATTAATACGGTCTTCAATTACTCTTAAGTTATGTAAGTCAGTCCCAATATTCTTGGTAGACTCAGAGACCCTAGGAATACCTAAGCGTGAATTTGGCCAGACGTGTTCGCGGTTCCAAACATTACCATTCCAAACGTTATCGATTAATGTACTGTCATAAATCCCTAATAACTTATTTGGATTATTTGGATCTAAATCAGATTCTAATAAAACTGTTTTTGCGTCTTGATAGCTTCTTGGGGTGAAATTATCATTTAGAATGTCATTAAGTTCTTCTTTTAATGATACCCCTATTAGGTTTTGTGTGGTTTGATAGTACCCATCACTTGTGGTTTGATAATAATAAAACCCTTCACTGTTTTGTTCACTACTATACGAATTTTGATCCGTTTGGTTTAATGAATCATAATACAAGTAAATTCCCACAGCTAACACAATAACGATTAATAAAACATTAATCCATTTGTGTTTTTTTCTTGCTTTATTGACTTTCTTCTTAACGTGTTTAGTAAGTTTTTTTGTTGGCATAATATACTCCTAATTTTTAATGATGATTAATGGTACAAGCATTTCTTTTTTGGACAATCCCGCATGATGGGCTTTAAAACAGTTCTCTTCTGTTCTGGTAAAGAAATATCTCTTTTTTGTGATGGCCATATAGTCTCCAATGAAATCATCCAATAACGGATGTTTTTCACCGTATCCCAGTAAACCTGTTTTGTAAATATCTTGTTTCCTATATAGTTTGAATTTACTTCCGAAGTGTTTCTTAAACCTTTTTTTAAACGTTTCTTGAACCCCATCTTTAAGAAAGAAAGCCGTTGAGCGTGGTTCAATCGATGGCATTCTTTTTAGAAGTTCAAGTAAGTCTTTTTGATCATAAAGAGGCACTGGTTCAACATCGATTAATCCGTGGTCGGCAATGATAATAAGAATACTATCCTTTGAGAGAATCTCTTTAAGTCTTAAAATCTCAGTCTCTAAAGACAATAATAATGACTTAACGGTATCATTTCTAACCCCATATTCATGAATGGTTGAATCAGGTTCAGTATGATAAGTATAACTAAATGATGATTCTTCTTTGTTTAATGAGATTAACGCATCTACTTGTGCTTGAAAAGATGGATATCCACCTACTGCAAAAGATGGCATTAACTGTTTGGTAATGAGCGTAGGATTCACTTGCTTTATTTTATCAAGAATGGTTTCAAAGGCTAAATGCTTTTCTCTAAAGTTTTCTTTTAGAGGTAAGGATTCATTATCCGCATTTTCATTGGTGAAAACCGTCACGTTTGTCGCTTCAAAACGGCTATATTGTGTCCAACCAACATGGCCGTGAACGTAGGGGGCGACCCCCGATAAAACAGAGGTGGTTGCAGCTACCGTTGTTGGTGGGTAAACAGAGGTTAGTATCTGTTTAACATTTTGTCTAAGTATGCTTTTTTTATCAATATTTTTTAAGATGTTCATGCCCATGCCATCTAGTAACATAAGCATAATGTGTTTCTTTCCAATTAACTGTTTGGATAAGTCTTTTAGAACTGGATAATCATGCTTAACCCCATAGTGAGCTAGGATGGTATTAGAAACATTCAAAATCGATTTTTTATAGTTTGGTTTCATATTGACTTCCTCATTGATCTATTTACACAATTAAAAAAATAATCCGTGAAGGATTATTTATTTACACTGTATTTAAGTGTTAGATAGTTTTGTTCAAATGCTTCAGGGTATGGATAGGCAACTTCGCGCATTTTCTTGAAAAGTACGTAAACTAAGTTACGATCTTTATCAATGCGGGTAACCACGCCTAATTCCTTTTCGCCGATGACAACGACTTTTTCCCCTATAATTCTAGTTTCATTTCCCCACGACATAATGATACCTTCCTTCAAATATAATTATAACACAGATTTACTATTTGTAAGGTCTTAATTACGGATAAAAGTGCTTACAGTGTACTTATATGGTACTTACACGGTATGAATTCGTGTTTTATAGAGTTTAAAGAACATCGTAGAAATGATAATTATGACTGAGATATAGACTATAAGGCTAATAGAATCAATCGATGTTTGGTTCTTTAAGATGACAACAGGGTCAGCGAATGTAAATGGTGAAGCGTATTTTAAACCTTTGATGATGTCATTGTCTGTTAAAGATGAGACAAAGGTTAAAACGTAAAGGGGTAGCGGCAAAATGATTGAAGTCATTACTTTTGAAGTACTCTTTAGAAGTAAACACATGCCAAACCCTAAATAGGCAAATACGACTAATAAAAGCGTGTCGATCAAATGAAAATAAATATAATCTAGGTGGTTAACGTTCTCTTTAATAATCGCGAAACCAAGTAATCCAAAAAGATACTGGACAATAGAGAATAAAATAATCAATGTCACCATTAAGAGTTGTTTAGAAATATAAAATGTGCGTTTTGGCGTGCCTTGTACATAAAGAACTTCTGCTGTTTTTTCTGATTCGAAGAGGTTTATCATCGTAAACCCTAGCATTGCAGCATAGATGCTACCAAATAATTGTGTCATCATCGCACCTTCAGTTGCATAATACTCAAGCGCATTGGATGGGATCCCTCCGAACTGTTCCATAATCGCCATGACTTCTGGTGGCATCACAGTATACATATCTTTGACATACGGGTATAATACAACAACCACAAGCGTCATTAAGGCGACAGATACTGACCAAACGAGGTTTCCTTTTAACTGTCTTTTAAAAAGCATATTATATAGTGTTCTCATATTATTCACCGTAGTAATCCATAAATAGTTCTTCAAGATGTGGTTTTTCAATCAGTAAGTCTTTAAGCGGATACTTAGATAGCTTAACCAGTAGTGATTGGATATCCCCTCTGTACATATAAAAGGCACCATTTGGTTTATTGACCACTTCTAGTCCAGGTAAACTTAAATGAATCATTGGGTTAAGCGTAACTTTAACATACATTTTTGCTTTGATGGTTTTCATTTCTTCAGAGAATAAAATCTGTCCTTCTTTAATTAAAGTAACACGATCACACACTTTTTCTACTTCCGACAAAACATGTGAAGAAAGTAAAATCGTTGTGCCTCTTTCTTTTTCCTTTAAGAGTAAATCTAAGAACTTCTTTTGTAAAAGTGGATCTAGTCCAGTTGTTGGTTCATCTAAGATGAGTAAAGGGGCTCTTTTCATTAAAGTCACCACTAAAGCAACTTTCTTTTTATTCCCTAATGAGAGTTCTTTGACGCGTTTGGTTACATCTAGTTCAAAGTACGTTACAAGCTCATCAATATAGTTTTGATCAGCGTGATTCATATGTTTGAAGAATTTCAAGATGTCTTTGACATAATACTCATTGAAAAAGGTAGGTTCACTTGGTAAGTATCCAATGGCCTTGTTGACATCATATTGGTCAAAATGTGTCTCGATACCATTGATTTTAGCTGAGCCTGAGTCTCGTTCGAGAAGTCCTAAAAGAATACGAATCACTGTGGTTTTACCGGCGCCATTAGGCCCAACAAACCCCATGATTTCACCTTTTCTTACAGACATTGAAATAGACTCAACGCCTCTTTTGGTTCCATAATACTTTTTTAAATTGTTTACTTCGATGTAATCCATATCATCACACCCTTCTCATACATTGTATCAAAAAAATCAATTTTTATAAATAGCATTATAAATAAACTTTTAAATAAGGAAAAAAGATTAAAAAAGACCTGTTTCTATAGGTCTTATGTTAGTTATTTCTTTAGTTTTTCTTAACCCATGGAATAAACTTTGACGTCTCTTTCATGTAAGTTCTGTATTCAGGTCTTGTTTTTAGAATCTTCGTTTCCATCATCGGAATGGAAATAACTAAAAATAGTAAAGTCATTACGATTGGGGCCATAATCAAGTAATCCAGTTTTTGACTAACGGATAGATAAAAGCCATACACGCCCCACCAAACCATCACTTCACCAAAGTAATTAGGGTGTCTTGAATACTTCCATAGACCCACATCAATGACACGTTTATTAGAGTTTGAAGCCTTAAACTCACGCATTTGCTTATCTGATATAAACTGGATAAGGGTTGCGCTAATGATGATCAATCCTGAGAGGATTGAACCGATATTCAATGGTTTATTTTCGCTTATGGTTGTTACTGCTACATAAATTTGTAAGTAAACTACAAAAGTTGGCATGAGTTGAATTCCAAATAGATTAGCAAGAGGATATAACTTCTTAGTCTTACTTCTTATTAAGTCATATCGCCAGTCTTGATGGCTAAACGATGTCCAGTTGACTGCCCAGTTATAGGTAAGTCTAATAGCCCAAACCATGATGCTAATCCACAATACCCAGTTCAGTAAACTATAACTCTTTTGGGTAATCATCGCATACATAATAAGTACAGGTGGAATAACGCTCCAGTAAGGGTCATACAAACTTGCATTCTTAACAATCAAGCTACATAAGTAAATCACAAGTGTGGTGATTATATCGATAATCAATATTTTTGATAATAAGTTCACATCAAAAAAATCTCCACTAATGAGGCCAATGCTAATGCTGATTGCATATATTAGTGTAATTAAAATAAAATCTCTGCGTTTATTCATGTCATAGTCTCCTAAATGATTGATTCAATCCAAAGTAATATAGATCTAATCCAATTCGGGGTATTTTCAAGTAACAGTTTATAAACCAAAATAGGATCATATATGTAACTATCCGTTCCAGATAATGCTTGATATATACTGCCTTCTGCATACTGCTTTCCAATTGCAATCATGCCATGGGCATGATACCCAACTGCTAGGTACTTCCCCATAGCTGCTCCACCAAAACTAAAGAGGCCAAATGATACACCACCTAAGCTTAATAATCCAAATGCTACACCGCCTAGTGAAATCCCTCCCAATGATATTGCGCCTAAGGCCAGCAAGCCAAGTGAAAAGGAGCCTATAGACAAAAGTCCGATTGATAAAACGCCAAATGATAATAATCCTCTAGCTACCAAACCAATGGCTATTACCCCTCTGGCTTCCATACCAATCGCAATTATCCCTCTTGCCTTAGTTTTATTACCTAAGTTAATATGGACAAGTGGTCTTCCTAAAAAGGTTCTTTTACTCTTATATTCTTTTATAATCACGGGTTCATGTCTTTTTTTCTTGATACTACCAGGGAAGAAATTATCAACCATGATATTATAGGTTCTAGCCAAAATCAATAAGTCATCCGCCGATGGTTGTTCGATATCAGACTCGTAATTCATGATTGTTTCAAGACTTACCCCTAATATATCTGCGATATCTAGTTGTGAATAATCATAAAGGACGCGGTAATACTGTAGTTTTTCTCCAGTTGTCATAAACCCTCCTAGTGATGTCTTCTTTGGTAAGCCTCGTGTATTTTATTTGCGATAGACTCCAAAGAGACTACTTCATTATAGATATGTAAATCAATTCTCATAAAATGCTTTAAATCAAAGGTTTCTCTGTCACCTTCAATGCGTTTTTGAATCATAAGTGGGTCATCGTTACGTTCTTCCATTCGTCTTTTTCTTAAAGCTTCACTGGCTTCAATGTAGACTACGAACACATCAGATCCACATTCTACAAGTTTATTTGCCCCATTAGGGTCAACAATGACTAGCCCATTTTCATTAACATCCTTTTTTTGAATGCCATAATAATGGTTTTGATAAGAAGTCACTTCGTAAAATGCGCCTTCAGAGATTTTAGTTTCAAATACTTCTTTGGTTAAAAAATGATAATCAACGCCTTGTTGTTCGTTATCACGCATAACACGAGTGGTGGTTGTAATACATTTTTTATAGCCATACTCTTTAAATAATATTTTTGATAATTCAGTTTTTCCACTGGCACTCGCGCCAACCAATACGATCATAATAGACACCTCGTTTCGATTATAACATGAACTGATTTCTTTTTGACCCCCAAAGATGGGCTTTAGAGTGTAAAAATAGTCAGTGATGTGATATTCTAAAAGTGGTGATACTATGCGATTATTTATAGGATTGGATTTGCCTTACACAATTAAAGAAAAACTCAATTCAGTTAGTCTATATTTAGTCTCACTAATGAAAGACAAAGAGCTCCCTTTGATTGACAATTATCATATTACATTAGAGTTTATTGGTGAGTCATTAGACCCAAATTACTATATTGAAGTACTAAAGATGCTTTCCATTAAACCCTTTAGAGTCAAAATCACCGACTTATCTGCCTTCGACAAGAAAAACCGTAAGGTCATTCATTTTAGAGTTGAATCGGATGAACTATACAATCTTCAAAAAGAAGTATACTTTAAGTTACATGGCACGTCCAATGAGTCCTATACCCCACATATTACTTTAATAAGAAATGCATTTTATAAAGACCCACTACCCATTATCACTTTAGATGAGGAAATAGAAATCAATCATATTGAACTTTTTGAGTCCAAAAGGGTAGATGGTATCTTGAAATATGAAGTAATATACTCGCACAAATTAAAAGAAATCCGCTAAAAATAGCGGATTTCTTTTACTTGTATAAGGATTTTTGAATTTCTTTTGTACGAGGATGAGATAAATACTCATCTAATGTTCCATTAAACTGATAAGCCCCTAAATCACCAATCTCGATGATTTTATTACATACCGTGTCAATAAGTTTATGGTCATGTGTGAATAAAATGATTGCGCCATCAAAAGCTTGTAACCCGTTATTGACGGATTGAATGGCTTCTAAGTCTAAGTGAATGGTTGGTGAGTCAATTAATAATGTATTCGCACTACTCAACATTAGTTTCGAATAAAGTAAACGCATCTTCTCGCCACCAGATAAGTATTTAACATCTTTAAGTGGTTGATCGCCAGAGAATAACATTCTACCTAAGAATCCTCTAATATAAGATTCTGCTTGATCTTTCGTTGAATACTGTCTTAACCAGTCAATCAAGTTCATGTCTGAACCTTCAAAGTATCTGTCGATATCCGATGAGAAATAATTGGTTGAAGCCGTTTGTCCCCATTTGATTCTGCCGTCAAGTGGTTCTTTTTCACCTGCTAGAACAGCAAGCAAGTATTGTTTAAGTAAGTCATTTTTACCAATTAATGCGACTTTTTCACCGCGATTGATCGTGAATGATACATTTTTAAACCCGATTTGATCATCTACTTGAAAAGCAAGGTTTTCTACTTCTAAGACATCTTTACCTAGTGGTTTTTCGATATCAAAACCAATGAATGGGTATTTCCTTAATGAAGGAACGATGTTCTCAAGTTCAATCTTTTCTAAGGATTTCTTTCTAGAAGTAGCTTGTCTACTCTTAGATAAGTTCGCACTAAATCTCGCAATGAAGGCTTTTAATTCCTCCATACGTTCTTCTTTTTTCTTGTTGCGGTCATTCATGAGTTTTTGAATGAGCGCACTAGATTCTAACCAGAAATCATAGTTTCCTGGGAATAGTTTAGCCTGATAGTAGTCGATGTCTACCATGTGTGTACAGACGTTATTTAAGAAATGTCTGTCATGGGATACTGTTATAACGGTGTTATCATAGTCGATTAAGAAGTCTTCTAACCAACGGATGGCCTCATAGTCAAGGTTATTGGTTGGTTCATCTAGTAAGAGTATATCCGGATTGCCAAAAAGCGCTTGAGCTAAAAGGATTTTAACCTTTTCTTTTGGAACGATGTCTTTCATAGACATATAGAAGTTTTCTTTTGGAACGTTTAAGCCGTTTAACAACTTTTCAGCATTGTATTCTGCTTCCCATCCATCAAGTTCAGCAAACTCAACTTCTAAATCAGCCAACTCGTAGCCTTCTTTTTCGGTAAGGTCTGTTTTCGCATAATAGACTTCTTTTTCTTTTAGAACTTCAAAAAGACGCTTATGACCCATAATCACTGTTTCTACAGCTGTATAATCGTCAAAGGCGTTTTGATCTTGTTTTAATGTAGCGATACGTTTGTTTTTTTCGACAATGATATCGCCTTTGGTTGGTTCTTTCTCAAAAGACAATAACTTTAAGAATGTGGATTTACCTGCTCCATTCGCACCGATGATGCCATAGCAGTTTCCTTTTGTGAATTTTATGTTAACATCTTCAAACAATTTTTTGTCTGAAAACACTAAACTGACATTGGATACATGAATCAATCTAAAAACCTACTTTCTAATGCAACTTTATATAGTTTAAGAGATTCTACTTGATTTGTCAATTTGATAACGCTATTAAAGATTTAATCCCACTATTTTACAAGATAGCAGGATTCTTCATTATAGATATGCTTTGATTTTCTTAATTTCTTTGGCTGGGTCTAAATAATAGTTTGAATGGAACACATGATAGATTTGCCAACCTCTAGACTTCAAGTATTTATCTTGATGAATGAGTTCTAGTCTTGCGTTGATTGGCGTGTCCATATTACATAAAATACCGAGTTTAAATGTCTCTGTCTTCGAATCAAATAATGCAATATCAATGCTAAATCCACCGATACCAAAGTTGGTTTTAATCTCATAACCTAGTTTATCGAGTTTCTGACAAATGTCTTTGACCATTTGAGTTTGATAGTTTTGATCACTAACAGAGGCTTTTTCACCAAGGCTTAATAAGACCTGTCTTGCCATATCTAGATTCTCACTAGAAACATAGTAACAATACCTCATAAAGTCTTTTAGAAGTTTTGGACCAACCCCAGATAAATCATCGACTCTAAAGGATTCTGGATAAAGTGATGAAACGAAGTAAATCTTCTTCTTGGCTCTTGTAATCGCAACATTCAGTCTGTTTTGACCACCATCGTGGTTTAGCCAACCAAATCGTCTTTTTAACACCCCTGTTGAATCGTTAGCATATCCCATTGAGAATATGATGATGTCTCTTTCATCGCCTTGAACGTTTTCAATATTCTTAACAAATAAAGAGTGGTCGCCATCACTGGTAACTTTATAAAGTTCCTCTTCTAAGGATTTTTGGAATACCCCTTTTTGATAACTCACTTCATCGAGCAAGTTAAGTATCGTATCTCTTTGAGTACTATTAAACGTAATGATTCCCACGGATTCACTAGGATCTTTTTCTTTAAGTATTTTCTTTAATAGCTTAACCACCGCTTCAGCCTCAGGAATATTTCGCTTTTGGTCATAGGTTCCCTCTTTTACATACACATATTCAATGGGTGGCGTTAACGGTTTGGATACGTTTGGTGAAACGACTAGTTTTCCATCGTAAAACGCATAGTTTGAAAATGCGATTAATTCTTCATACCTACTTCGGTAGTGATAGTTTAAAAGGGTTTCTTTATAACGGTATCTCGCAAGGTCTAGTAGACTCTTGGCATCTAAGTTTAAGTCACTTTCGATTAAATCTGTCAGTTCTTCCTCTTCAATTCGACCTACCCCTAAAGCAGATGGTCTTAGTTGTTTAGGATCGCCTGCAATAACTACTTTTTTCGCTCTATAGATTGCTGGTATTCCCTTTTCAACATAAAGCTGGGATGCTTCATCGAATATCACCAAATCAAACATTTGTGTTTCAAGTGGCAGTACCGCACTAATTGATTCTGGTGTCATTAAGAAGATTTTGACGTTACTGATAACCTCTAAATAAAAGTGGTCGAAAAAGGCTTTAATACTCGGTTTTCTGTCAGATTCTAACACGCGTTTGATGTCCATAATTCGCTTGGTGTTAGATAAGTTTAAAGCATTTTGGAAAAGCATCATTTCAAATGATTCTTCACTAATTTGACGTTTATGGTTCATTTGCTCATTGATCTTATCTGAGTACTTTTCATAGTCTTCTAATATGTATAAGTACTTTTGATGTTTCGCAATAAAGTTTTCGATGAAACCTGTATAGTATCCATCAAACAAGTAACTTCTTAACTTGTAGTTCTCTTCTTTTAATACGGGTTCGATAATGAATAAATCAATATAAGAAATTGCAAGTTTATTGAGAGCTAGGTAGTTTGTTTTGGTTTTGTCCAATCTAGTGAGTTCCTTATTTAAGTACTCTTTAAAGGCTTCATTAAAGAACAACGTTCTTAATAGATTCTTATGAATGCTCTTTTTGGTTGTAAGAAAGTTAAGGGTATTCTCATGTGCCTGATAATAACGTTTTAGGGTACTTCTTTTTCCAAAGAACCCTTTTTTGAGATAACTTGAGCGGTAATGCTCAAGTTCTACTAAAAACTCGTTAAACGCAAGTCTGCCACTTCTTGACACCTTCGTTTCAATGCGTTTGAACCATGGGTATTTCTCTATATAGGTCTGATAATCGATAAATTTTAAGAGTTTATCATCTTTATCAAATGTAGTTTCTAGATACTTGATATGGGCAAAGGTTGGTTTACGAAGTTTAAGTTCAAACAACTTCAAGACATCCTTAGGTTTAAGATACGGTTTAATATCTTTGTCTTTGAGATAACGCTCCATGATCTCAAAGACTCTTACACCTTCGATTTTTCTTCCGTAATATAATTCCAATGCTTCATCTAAGGTATCTGATAGTTTTTGAATGGTTTCTTCAAGTTGATAAGCATCATTATTTAATGTACGCTTTGGAGGTGTTTGGTCGAGTAATTGACCTAGTTGTTGATAAAAAGATTGCTTGTTAGTTGCGTCATCTAAGAAAAGGGCATACTTCTTTTGATTCAAAAGACGTGCATAAATGACATCCAGTGCAACTTTCTTCTCACTGACTACCAAGACATTCTCACCTTTTAAGACTGAGCTTGCAATTAAAGAGGTAATCGTTTGGCTTTTTCCCGTTCCAGGAGGCCCCCAAATCACAATCTTTTTTTCTTTATTTAACGCTTCAATGACTTTTTCTTGTGAGTAGTTTAGGTCATTGACATAGGAGATTTCCGATTCTTTTAGCCTTGTTTTGGAGACATTAACCGATAATGGTTTTTCTTTTGAAAATAGGTTTTTCTCATCGATTAGCCCTTCGAGTAAGTCATTATACTTATTTAAAGATAGAATTTTTTGCATGTCTTTTTGTATCATCGATGAATATAGCTTAAACCTTGCCATTACACAGAATGATTCATAAGTGAATGGTTTTTTCTCTTTCTTAACATTCACCATTAATGTATTTTCAAATGGGACAATCGCTTGGTTTTCAAATTTAATATCTAACCCGTATTTTGCATAATACGGTAAAAGGGTATTTTGAATCGTTGCAGACGATAAATCATCTAGATAAGGCATATCTGTATCAAGTTGACTCTTTTCAATTTTGGATAGTGTAACAAGTAGGTCTCGGTTGAATGTTATGTCTTTATCTAAGTCTTTTTCAATAGAGAAAGATTTCTTATTACGGATCAGTTTGACTGGAATGAATGCTAAAGGCGCTTTAATGAAAAAGTCTTCTTTCTTAAACGTTCCTGTTACAAATGGGTAAGCGACATATAAGTCATATACACCAGTTTCTTTATGGTCTTTGTTGGTTTCTCTATAGAGTTCTGTTAAGTGTCTAAACGATAATTCGGATAGCTTATCCAGCTTTAAAACCTTTTGATTGCTTCTTAAGAAATTAATCAAGGCTAGTTCTAATTCTAGTTTAGCTAAATCTATACCAGTTTGACGGTCTAATCTACCGACATATAAGTTCTTATTACTTCTGGATATGTTTGAAAGTCTGTCTTTATAGTGATCTAATACTTTATAAGCGTCTTTTGAAAGCTTGACCGGTTTCTCTTCTAAAAAGCGATAATCATTAATGCACTCTAAAAAAAGCTTGCCATAATGGGTTGAAAAGTCACTGTCCAAGCCACTGATGGCATCAAAATCTGTTATTTTATAGGGGTTTAAAGAAACCATTTTCTTTAAAGCCTCATCGCTACAAATGTTTTCACCTATATGGGATTCTCTAAGTGATTGTCTTAGATCTGTTAAGGCTTTTAATAATTCTTTCTCCATTTGATCCTCCTCAAAAAATATATAACTTAATGATATGATTGCAAATCATTTCCACTAATTGCCGACTACATACATTTTACCATTTATAGCCTATCGATAAAACCATTTATATCTAAAAAAAAGAACACACTCATTTTGTGTGTTCATTATAAAAATTCGCCATCAAGTTCAACGCTTCATTTGAGAAACTATGACCTTCTTTACCAAAATGTGCTTTTACAAGTGCATTTTGTGTTTTAAACGTTTCAATGAGTTTTTGAGTCATTGAAACTGGAACTAAAGGATCATTAAGTCCAGCAGCGATAAACACGTCTGCTTTGATATCAAATGGAATATCAATGGCTTTATAAGGCATCATCGGATGCGCCAGTAACGCGACTCTAAATATACCTTCATAGAGGAATAATAAACTGGTTGCAATATTCGCGCCATTTGAATAACCAAATAGTGACAACTTATCTAAGTCAAATCCGTATTTCTTTGATGACTCAGTGATAAAATCATAGAGTTTCTTAGATTGAATTCTTAAATCCTCTTCATCTAATACGCCTACAGCTAAACGCTTAAAGAATCTGTTTTGTCCAAACTCATTAACTTCTCCTCTAACGCTTAAAACATTGGCGTTTGGGTCAATGTATTTCCCAATTTCTAATAAATCATATTCGTCTCCACCAGTACCGTGGAGTAATAACAATGTTTTGTCGTTATTGCCTTTTTTGTATATATGTATCATATTAACACCTCGAGTTAATCATACCCTAACGAGCACATAATATCAAAGATAATGCTTCGAATTCGAAATAATACCATTATAAAAAATAAGCGCAAGACTTGCGCTTATACTCTTTTATATGGGGTGTAACTCTTTTCTCTTAGTGTATTAGGTTTAAATACAATATAACTGTGAGCTTTCATTTTTAATCTAGATAATCCTGCTAATAAGGATAAGTCCATGTGTTCTCCGAAGACAATCTTAAACTGAGAGAAATTCATAAGTCTTGAGTCTTTCAATAAGACGGTCTCAGCGACTTCATAGTCATTTGGATTAATCGCGATAATACAAGTATCTTCTACCCTTTCAGTCACCCTCATGAACACAAATAAGTCATCTGCTTCGACGGGAATATAGTCGCCAATTCTAAGGGCTCGTTCTTGTTTGTTTAAGGCAATCAACGACTTAGTCCATTGTAAGGTTGGGTTAGTTTCATTGTTTAACTCCCAACGCATTGGTGCCCGGTTTTGTGGGTCAGAATCTCCATCCATACCCAGTTCAGTTCCATAATATAGATTAGGTGACCCTGGTAGCGTAAACTGTAGGACTTGTGCAAGTTTTTGATTGAACTCATCTTTAAGTAAGTGCTTTAGTCTTTGGACATCGTGGTTATCTAAAAGATTCCAGGATTTTAAGATAGGTTCAATGCCTGAAGACATAATCACATCGGTAATCATGTTTTGAGCTTTCTTTGGACTGAGTTCTTTTCTTAATAAGCGAAGCGTAATCTCTCTAAATGTAAAGTTCATAACCCCATCTATCGATTTCAACCATTTTTCTGGATAATTCCAAATCTCACCAACTACCATGACATCTTCTTTTTCCAGTCTTGCATGATCTTCTAAATCTTTTAAGATGTCGAATCCAATGTCAAAGGCAACGTCTAAACGCCAACCATCAATACCATCTTTCAAGTAGCTTCTAATGACTGAGTCTTCCTTACGATAGATATAGTCCTTTACAGCATCGTTTTCTAGGTTTAATTCAGGTAGGCTCTTAGCATCTGCCCAAAGTCTAACGCCTTCTGGATAATCTTCATTGAAGTCAAACCAGTCACGGTATTTTTCATTTTTCAGTGCTTTTTGGAAAATAGGGTTAGATACACCGACGTGGTTAAATACACCATCTAGCATGATTTTCATCTTATTGTCATGGACGCTTTGAATGAGCTTTTTCAAGTCTTCTCTTGTGCCATATTCACTTGAGATTTTTAAGTAATCCGATGCGTCATATTTATGGTTGGATAACGATTCTACAATTGGGTTTAGGTATAATACATCCACACCAAGTGCCTTAATGTAATCGAGTTTTTCGGATAAACTCTTCAAGTCTCCACCCCAGTAATCGAGTTCATGTGACCAATATTTAACATCTTCTAGAAACGTTCCTGGTTTTGGGGGTTTATCCCATGCGTTTAATTTTTTTGGATAGGCGTATAAGTGTTTTTTCTTTTCTAAGTCGGCAGATGGGTTAAATCTATCAACCAATACTTGATAGACAATCGCGCCATTACGCCAATCAGCTTCTCTTTTTTTAAACTTGTTAGACATAGCATCACTCCTTGATTTAATTATACTAGATTCGTGTTTTATAGTATTAATTAGATGGTTGGTACCGCTTCCATAATCAATAATATATATGAAAACACCAAAGCTTGAGGGCTTTGGTGCTAGATTATTTTTTAATCACTCTAATCGAGTAAATACGGTTCCCTCTGATTTGTTCAGGAATCAAGATGTATTTTTCAATGTCAACTTGAGCTTTATCTTCTTTTTTAGGAATAAATCCAAGCGTTTCAATGATATAGCCTGTGATGGTATCATAGTGTTCACAATCTAATTCCATTTCAAACAAGTGGTTAAAGTCACTTAAACTCAACCCACCCTTAACGATGAATGTATTCTCGTCAATGACTTGATAATGTTTGGTTACCTCATCGTATTCATCGTCGATTTCACCAACGATTTCTTCAACAAGGTCTTCTAAAGTCACAATACCTGCTAGACCGCTAAATTCATCAATGACAATTGCCATGAGTTGTTTAGATTGTTTAAACTTAACGAGCAAGTCGTCAACACGGCTAGACTCTAAGACAACAATCGCATTACGTTTGATGTCTAATAACGAAATCTCTTTCTTCTTTAGCTTATCTATATTTAAAAGGACATCCTTGATGGTTACAAATCCTAAGATGTTATCTTTTTCATTTTCATAAATTGGGATTCTTGAATACGATTCATCAATGATTCGTTTGATGTTATAATCTATGTTATCTAGAATGTTGATCATGAATGCATCCACACGTGGTACCATGATTTCTTTGACCACTTTGGAATCTAGGGATAAAACCCCACGCATCATATTGAATTCATCGCTATCGATGACGCCATCATTTCGAGAATTTTTAAGTAAAGCTTTCATTTCCGCTCTCGTAATGCGTTCTTCTTTTCGTTCAAACTTGATTGGGGTAATCTTCTTTAATAACCCGGTTGAAATGGTTAATAACCATATAAAGGGTCTAAATAAAGTCTTCATCACCGAAATCACGCCTGCAGAAGCGAGTGCGTAACGTTCTGGTATTTGTAAGGCTAATTGCTTTGGATATAATTCTCCAAGTACTAACGTAACATAAGATAATACTAATGTAACGAGTATTGTAGCAATCGTTTCACCAGCAGGAATGCCTGCAAGGTAAGGGGCAATTCTTCCAACAAAGGCTTGTGAAGCACTTGCTGAGTTTAAGAATCCAGCCACAGTAATACCTACTTGAATAGCAGATAAAAACGCATCTGAATCATCTAGTAAAGAAAGAACTTTCTTCGCACGTTTGTTATTCTTTTCTGCTAAATCCTTAATTTTGTTTTGATTAAGGGAAACAAATGCCATTTCAGCACCGGCTAAAAAGGCGTTAATAAGTGTTAACACACCCATTAAAATAAGTGAACCTACTAAGTTTTGACTCAAGGGGTCGTCCATAATATAAAATCATCTCCTTATATAATTATGCGAAATCTATTATAACATATTTTTATAATTTGCGAATTAAGCGTTGTTTAGCCCATATGTTTTTATCAATTAACAGCATTTATAAATTTCAACTCTGAATTATAGAAAATATAGTCCACGAAGGACTATATCATTTTCATATATTTAAGTTCAGTGATTATAGGCAAATCTGCAGCAGCGAAATCATACTCATTCATTTCATTCAAAGTGAGCCATTTAGCATCAAGATGCTCCATAATTGAAAGACTACCTTCGATGATATCACATAAATACGCATGCATTATAAGATCGAATGATTCGTATTCATGATTAACGGTTATTAAAAAGGAGCTAATGGAAATCTTTGTGTTCAACTCTTCTTGTATTTCTCTGATAAGGGCCTCTTGATGGGTTTCACCCTGTTCGATCTTCCCTCCAGGAAACTCCCATTTTTTGGCTAATTCCCCATAATCTTTACGTTGCGCGCAGAAGTATCTGTCACCTTTTTTTATTACAGCAGCTACTACTTCAATTCTTTTCTTCATCATTCTGATACTCCGTTGTTAGTTTAAAATATACATCTTCAGGTACTTCATTATGAAGTCTAAACTTAAAAGTAATCGGTTTTTCTTCTTTATGTGATAAAACATCCACTTTACCAATATATATGAATTTCTTACTATAAAAATCGGTTCTACTTCCACCTTTTTTAATAAATAGATGGATGTTAATCCCTAACCCCTTATGGTTAATCAAACTGCTACCGGTCTTGGAATTATTAGTAGTGTTATTTGGAGACTGCCACTGAAATTCTTTTCTGTTTATGAATTCATCTTTGAATTTAAGACTTTCACGTGCGTTTGATTTATCGAGAGTTACAAATAAGAAGTAATCATTTTTCTTACTGGATACACCGCTCTGGATTACATAAATACTATCATATCTAGCAATCTGGCTAATTTCTCTATTCTCATATTGATAATAGAGCTTAAAAGCTGGATAGGACCGTGTTTTTCGACCAAACTCATGTTGATATCTTCTGATTCCATATTCGATACTGTTAGTATAGTATTGTTTAAACATTTGGTCATCGAATAGGGTTATAAAATGATCAGTGAGATTTACATATCCATTTTTCTTCTCAACAGGTAATATGAATCTCTTTTTATCCTGTTCATTTAAGAGATCACCAGTTAGATGATCTATCGCATGGTTTAAATCATTATAATCAACACGTTCAATGTGTTTTTCGATTTCTGTAACCATATCTGAATAGGATACAGAGTGATGTCTAATAACTTGTTCTAGAATAGCGAATTCATATATACGCTTAGCTGGAAGCAGAGAATCAATAAATCGAATGCTTCTAATTATGTCCTCACCTAAAGTATGAGCAAAATCATTATCTACTCTTTTTACGAACTCCAAGTACGATTTTGATTTATCGATGAAACGTACCGGATCTAATCCATCAAATCCATAATCAAGAAGTGAAGGGATTCTATTGATTTCTCTTTTTACCTCATAATATATTTCTTTTAAATTTTTCATGTCATCGAAGTTGTAACGTTCAAGTTGACTTAATATTTGAGTCATTGTTTTCTCTTCTAATCTGATAAATGTATCCCCAGGAATTGAAGAAAAACTTGACTTTGTTTCAAGCATAATATCATCTTTATCGTAATTAGATTGACCTGATAATGCGATAGGAATCATAAATGTCTTGTTATGATTTCCAATAAAGTCTAGTACAGTTAAATAGTCTTTGAGTGGATGAAGACGTAGTCCTCTACCGAGTTGTTGTGTGAAAACAATTGGTGATTGTGTAGGTCTAAGCATTAATACTAAATTAACACTTGGAATATCGATACCTTCGTTAAAAATATCTACAGTAAATATGTATGACAAAGGATCATTTTCATCCTCAAGTTTTTCGATATATATTTCTCTATCATATTCTGAAGTGAGAGCCGATAAAGACACAGAGTTCATACCTCTTTCGTTAAACATTGCTGACATGTATTCAGCTTGTTTTACGTTTAAACAGAATCCTAAGGCTTTTGTTTTATTTCCACTATGTCCATATTTCAATATATTTTCAATAATCAAGTCTACTCTGGCTTTGATATTTAGTCTATCCGCAACGATATCTATTTCTTTTGATACGTCAATATCACTTAAATCTGTAGTGGCATCTTCAATACCAAAATAGTGAAAAGGAACCACTAGATTCTCTTTTAACGCGTCTCTAAGTCTTATCTCAGCCGCTACTTGATTATCAAATATCTCAAAAATGCTATTAGTATCCGTTCTTTCTGGTGTTGCAGTTAAACCTAGTAAGAACTTAGGTTTAAAATGATTCAATACTCTATTGTAGGTTGGGGTTGCAGAACGATGTGCCTCATCAATGATAATGTAGTCAAAAGTATCTTCCGCAAGTTTAAATAGATTCTTCTCTCTACTAAGGGTTTGGATCGACGCGAACACGTAATCTGCATTGATACTTTTTTCTGTTCCTGTGTAAAGTCCCATACTAGCGTTATGAATAGTCTTAAAAGTCTTCATTGCATCTTTTAGGATTTTCTCTCTGTGGACAACAAATAATAACCTCTTTGGACTGACTTGAAGTACATCAAAAGCAGCTAAAAATGTTTTACCTGTTCCAGTTGCAGCAATCACTAAACCCTTGTTTTGACCTTTACTACGTAGGTCTTGTAAGGATTCTAGAGCTATTTCTTGCATGTAGTTAGGTCTAAGTTCAGAACCTTTCATTTGCTCATCGACATATTCTATGACCTCTTCAGTTTCTATGTCAAAGATATCCGCAATGCGCGTAATCATATCTGTATCCGTATTGTCTTTTAAAAACTCAACTAATTGTTTGATCAAGATCTGTTGATTCGACTTTGAATATTTTTCATGGTTGTATTGCTTTTCATATTGATCGATATATTCGTTTGTAAGTGGAATTACGTCGTTATCATTCCACAACTCATCAAACTCTGAATACAATGTATTAATAAGTCTAGGATTCTCTTTTGAAAAATATGATAAGTTCCACTCATGATTATGTTTTAATGCTTTTTCGGTCAAATTAGATGAACCAACAGTCAACTGTACTCTATCATCAAACTCAAAAATATATCCTTTTGTGTGAAAACCACGCGTATTTTTATTGAGTGTCGAAAACACCCTTACTTCTATGTTAGGAAAACGCATTAACCTTCTTAATGCAGCTGGACTAGTACCAAACATATAATCCGTTGTTAGAATTTTTCCGGAAACACCTCGTAACTGTGCATTTCTGAAAGAATCGACTAAGAGCTGAATCGCAGCATCTGATATAAATGCAACAGAAAAAGAAAAACCTTTACAGTTCATTATTGATGATTCAATGTGATTATAGAAATTGTATGTCCTACCATTTTTAACTAGCTGAATATTCTCCATAGCATAGATATCCGATCATTTAGAATATTAGAAAAACAATAATATTTATATTAGTTTAATTATATCATCATTTTATACGTTTTTAGTAATCAATCTAAATGTTACGATAGAAAAAAAACCGGACTCTAGTCTGGTTCTTTGTTCTTAATTCTGGATTAGATTATTGTTTTGACTTATCTTGAATAATTTCATCTATAATTGAGGATATCTCATCGATGACTTCATTAAGTGGTCCGTCTGTTGATAAGTCTACATTGACCATCTTAGCGAGTTCAAGTGGGGTTTTAGTGCCACCCGCTTTTAATACTTCTATCCAAGCCTCAGGTTTAAGTTCTCCTGTTTCAATCATTTTAGATACTTTAGTACCTAGTGTTAAGCCTGCTGAGTAAGTATATGGATATAAGCCCATAAAGTAATGAGGTTGTCTCATCCAAGTTAAGCCTGCATAATCAGGTATTTCTACTGTATCTCCCCAGAACTTTCTTAAGACTTCTAGTTTTAAGCTATTTAATAGATTTGCAGATAGAGGTTGTTTTTGATCGACTCTATCATAGACTTCTCTTTGGAAGGCTGCTTCGAGTAAGTGTGTAACAAAGTTATGGTAGTAAGTTCTAGAAATCTTCACTGACTTTAACCAAGTCTTTTCTCTTTCAGTCTTAGCTTTTCTAATTAAATGATTGGCCATTAATAGTTCATTGGTAGTAGATGGGGCTTCAATAAAGTACATAGAAGGTCTTGTGTTTAAAATGGTTTGATGACTATTGGCATATTGGAAATGTCCAGCATGCCCTAGTTCATGCGCCAATACCATTGCTTCGTCCATTTGACCATTCCAGTTTAATAAGATGTAAGATGGTATTCCATATGGGGATGAGCAGAACCCGCCCGTTGATTTACCAACGTTTTGAGGGAAATCAATCCATCTTTCATCAAATGCACGGCTAACGATTTTGCCGTATTCAGGCCCTAAGATAGATAAGCCTTCCATGAGTAATGCTTTAGATTCTTCAATCGTTACTTTTGGTTCATAACTAGGGTCTACTGCTAGTTTTAAATCGGCATATGTCATTTTATCTAGATTATGAATGTCTTTTAATAGACGTGCATAACGTCTCATGGCCGGGGCTAATCTCTCCATGATCAAGTCGATTTGACGGTCCATAAAGTCTTTGGTTACTTTATGGTCGTCTAATAAGTAATCATAGACATTCTTATAGCCTCTAAGTTCACTCATGATTTTCTCTTTTTGAACATGATTTTGATAGTTATTCGCAAACCCATGTTGGTATTCTTTTAACTTAGCATAAAAAGTTTCATAGGCTTTTCTTCTTACTTCGGTGTTTTCTTCATATTCATACTCATTTTCGAAAAGGGTGAATGAGTTTGCATAAGTCTTACCATCTACTATAAAGTCATTAAATGCCATATCAGCAAGTTTAAAACGGTTGTATAGACCGTAAGAGGTATTAATCACTGGTGATAAAGCTACTAATGTCTTTTCAACTTCTCTTGAAAGGGTATGTTTCTTATCTTCAATGATTTCTTTTAAAGTGTAGCTGTTATCTAGGTTCATGGACGCTGCTTCATTAAGAAGGTCATCGGATTGATCTTTAAGTTCATTATTATAAAATGCCAGTTTCTTAGAAATAGCTTGGAAACGCATCATCGCTTTCCCTTGACGCATTTGGTTCTCTTCATTAATAGAATCTGTACTAGTTTGTAGGCTGCCATAAGCCCCAAGCCTTGAAAAATAGCCTTGGATGGTTTGATACTTAGTTAAAGATTCGTTGATAAGTTCTATAGTGTTAAGCTTATTTTCAAACTCTAACACAAAATCATCTACCATCCTTTCAACTTCATCAAAAGCTTCTTTGTATAAATCTTCAGTTTTGAAGATGTTTGTCATATCCCAGGTATAGTTGATATTAAGTTCTTCTCTTTTTGGTAATTGTTTTTTCATTAAAAATCACTCCTTTTAACGATTATAACACACCACAATAACTAAATAGATATTTGCTTATGTGTTTTTTAATAATGACTTAAAAGATATAGTACTTGTCCTTGATGCTCTGTTAACTTTTTTCAAAAAAATAATATGTAATTATTGTAAAACGATAATTTTATGCTAGAATAGAGTTGAAGAGGTGTTCCGTTATGAGAAAAAGATTGATTTTATATGTTTTAGTTTTGATCCTTGGGATTGTACTGTCCAATACCTATGACTCTAAAGATATTGGGTTCTTAGCTGTGTTGTATAGTCCATTTTCATTAGTGGTTAATATCCTATCCTCGCTATCCGAAGAGTCAGGCTTTGGAAATGTCCTAGCTTGGGGCTTATTGATCATCATAAGTTTATTACCGCTTTTGCTTGGATATGTCACTCTAAGGAAGAATACTTCTTTGTTTGACTTAATTGGATTGTCTATACTGTCTATCGTGTTAGGCATCACTTTTTATATAAGTATAAATTTAGGGGCCGAAGGCATATTTAGAAGTGTGATTATATTCTTTAGGGATTTGGAAGATGCCAAACTTATTCTATCTATTGGATTATACAATGTTTGGTTATCTTTATGCTTGCTATACTTATTAGCTAGACAAATCTTATTTGTGAAGTCATTACTAAAATCTTTAAAATATATACTGCCTTTCTTCGTAAGCTATGCGATATTACTTGCTACATATGTATTATCGATGTCAAAAATTAGTTTCAATTCTTATCAGACTACCCTTTCTAGTTATGATTCTTTATTTGGGTTTGTTGAAAGCTTATTAGCGGTTGTGTTAATCGAATTCATATTGATGTTTGTTGAATATATCCTAGATGGGTCTTTCAAAGAAAAGCTCATTACGCTAACCAAACTGATTAAAGGGGCTTCGATTGGATTACTGTCAGTGAGTCTCATTAAAGTATGCTTCGTAAATCTTTTCCAACTTGCGTATATAACAAAGTTGAGTAATACCAACTTCACATTCAAAATTGACATCTTTTACTGGGTTTTAGTCTTCTTCTTTTATGGGTTATACGAGTATATTGTTCTTGCCAATCAAGCAGTACTAGATCAGGAGTTGACGATTTAATGTCAATTAAAATCGTACTAGAAGACATTTTAAAACAAAGACAAATGACCTCAAAAGAACTGGCTCAAAAAATCGATATTACCGAAGCAAACCTATCCATATTAAGAAGTGGTAAGGCAAAAGCGATTCGTTTTGAAACGCTTGATAAGATCTGTTATCACTTAAACTGTGAACCCAAAGACATCATCATTTATGAAGGAGACGACAAATGAAAAAGTTATTAAGCTTAGTGGTCCTTATTGTTGGTATATTTTTACTATCCGGATGTGAACTTAAGAAGGATACATCCATTGACCTAGATAATGAGACGCCCCCAATTGAAATAGAACCATTAATGGTTGGTTTTTACATTCAAATTCAAGACAAAAAAGACTACACAAATCTATTGCCTGTATATGGCAATGAAGAGGCAGTATTTTACTATTCTCATCGAGTAGATAACACATTTAATACTGCATCAGGTTATGGATTAAATAAGATGCATGTTTCTGTAAGAAGTCTTGAAGATACCATAAATGGCGTAAAAACTCATATCGATGAAACCGAAATCGAAGTGACCATTTTGGTATCCAATGAACTGGATGGCAGCTACATGAATGTTTATCCGATTTATGAGGGAGATTATTCGTTAGGAGAAACCTTTAACGGAACAATGATTCAAGGTGGCATAAGCTCAACGCTTACCTATAAAAACGAAGTAAAAATAGATAATAAGATCGTACGTAAACAGTTTAAAATAACTGTAAATGTTCAAAATACGCTTGAACAAGTAGAAATTATTGAAATGAGTTCTGTTGAGGAAGTTCTAAAAAGAACCGTTATTACAGAACCCATAAACACTTATGACACTTTAGCCTTAACCAGTTATGTGATCATTAAAGAGACATTCCGTGATTCACAAGGTTCTACCTACGTTAAGACCTCTATATACGATAAGTATAATCGAAATGCCCAGCTTAATTTTCTTGGCAAATTCGGTTTGATTAAAACAGAATACTTAAATATCAACTTCATTTAACCAAAAAGAAAGAATCCTCCGCATGATTGCCGAGGATTCTTTTTAGTTAAAGAGATTATTTTTTGTGTAGGTCTTGATAAGCTTTAGCTAGTTTACCACCAACAACGGCATTGTTATAAACAAGTGCTAGGTTTGCTTGAAGGCTCTTACCCTTCGTTTCTTCTACGATCTTCTTAAGTAGATATGGGGTAACGTCTTTACCTTGAACATGGTCTTTTACACTTTGTTTAACCGCTCTATCGATGATGTCATTCATGTATGCCCCATCTAGAGAGTCTTTTTCAGGGATTGGGTTAGCGACTAATAATCCACCTTTTAAGTTTAGTTGTTCCTTAGTGTAGACAATCTTTGCTAAGTCTTCAATCTTGTCAACGTGAAGTCTTAGTTCAATGTCGGAAGTTCTTGTGTAGAATGCTGGTAATACTTTAGTTTGATACCCAACCACTGATACTCCTTTAGTTTCTAAGTATTCCATGGTTCTTGGTAAGTCAAGAATGGCTTTCGCACCTGCACAGATGACTGTAACGTTGGTTTGTGCAAGTTCTTCTAGGTCAGCAGAAACGTCTAGCGTTTCTTCATAACCTTTATGAACTCCACCGATACCACCAGTTACGAAGAATTTGATGTTAGCCATTTCAGCGCAGATCATTGTAGATGCGACAGTTGTAGCGCCCATTTCTTTTAACGCAATAACTGAAGCCATATCGCGTCTTGATACTTTAACGACATGTTTAGATTTTGCTAATGTCTCTAAGTCTTCGTCTGTTAGACCTACTTTGATTCTTCCGTCCATGATTGCGATGGTCGCAGGTACTGCGCCTTGTTCTCTAATGAGTTGTTCAACTTTTTTCGCCATTACAACGTTATCTGGATAAGGCATACCGTGGGAGATAATTGTAGATTCAAGGGCTACAACTGGTAAATTATTCTTAAGTGCTTCTTTTACTTCTTGTTTAATATCTAAAAATTGTTCAAATGTTTTCATGCTTTTTTAGCTCCTTTTTTAGTAGATTGATTGATAATTTTGGATTTACTGCAAATTTGGATTGAATGGTTAAGCTTGAACTGATTGCGCCATAGAGTATGCTTTGTTTCATCGTCTCACCGTTGATAAGTCCGTGTAATAAAGCACTCGAGAAGGAATCTCCAGCCCCAGTAACATCCACCACTTTGTCGTCACTCACCAAGAAGGCTTTTTGACGATTCATCTCTTTGCCATCGTAATAGATAGCCCCTTTTTTGCCTTGAGTGACAACGACTTTATTTAAGCCTCTAGAAAGCCATAATCTAACGATTTCTTCTAAGTCATCACTGGTTGTTTTAAAATAACTTTGAGACTCATCCAAATTACATATTAGAATCTCAACCCCGGTTAGGTCTTCAGGGACGTGTTTCATCTTTGGACCAGATACGCCAATGATTGCTAGTTTCTTATCTTCAGTTCTAGCATACTCAATTAAGGCTTCTACTGCGTCTTTTGTGATATTCGTATCTGCGATTAACCATTTACTCGAGTTCAAATGTCTTTTGTGTTCTAAGATCCAATTACGGTTCATGTGGTCATTGATTGACATGTCGGCGAACCCAACATCCATATTGCCCTCTTTGTTAATTACGGCATAATACCCACCTGTATTTTCATGCTTGATTTTATCACATGCAAATACTTCCATGGTTTTCTTAGAATACGCAAGAAGTTCATCTCCCGCACGGTCATCTCCTAAGACGGTCATCAATGAAACTTGATGATTTAGTCTAGTTAAATTATCGGCAACGTTTCTAATGACACCACCATATGAGATGGATGAGTTTACTGGGTTCGATGTTCCGAGCAGTAAGTTTTCTTCCAATCTAAAGGTATAGTCCAAATTAGCTCCACCTATACATGTGACATAATCCTCTGTTTTTAAAACATATGGTTTGCCAAGTATATACCCTTTTTCTTGTAGACCAGAGATTAAATTCGCTATGGCTGGTCTAGATAAGTTCATTTGATCCGCAATAAACTGCTGACTTACATACGGGTCTTCTCTTAAAATAGCTAGTACCTTCTTTTCATTCTCGTTAAGTCTCATACGTCACCAACCTATTTTTGTTTATTTCAAAACTTTTGTTTACACATTCATCTTATCTCAAACCAAATCATTTGTAAAGTCTTTTTGTAATAATTATTTTTTTAGAGCGGTCTTTAATCATAACCAAAAAAAAACTAGGATTTTTATCCTAGTTAATGATTCTTGACTGGTTTATAGTGATTGATGCACTCTTCTATAACATGTCTTGATTCTCCAGATACAACCAATTTATCTCCTGGATGTAAAACTGTACTACCTCTTGGGGTGATGACTTTATTCTGACGTTTGATCATAATAATTAACACATTTTCTGGTAGTTTTAAGTCCATGATGTGTTTTTCAACCACTGGACTATCTTTCTTAAGTTCAATTTCAATTAATGTATCATAAGTATCTTCGACATAGTCTGTAAAAGTCTTCATGACGTTTTCTTCATCACCGATTAAGTTTAATTTCTTAGCTACTAAAGGAATAAAGGACCCTTGAATTAGAACTGAGAATAACGCAATAAAGAATACAGTATTGAAGATTAGGTTAGAGGAATCCAGTTCTGCTTTAAGCGCATAGGTCGCAAACACAACGGATGCTGCACCTCTTAATCCTACCCATGAGATGAAAAGTTGTTGTTTAACTGGAACTTTGAAGAATGATAGAATGCCAAATACTGCAATTGGTCTTGCTACAAAGATTAAGAATAAAGCAATCACTAATCCACTTAATGCAACAGGTAATAATTGTGATGGGAACACTAGTAGCCCTAGTGTATAGAATAAAATAATCTGCATGAGCCATGATAACCCATCAAAGAACCTGACAATACTGTACTTATTCGGTATTGCCGAGTTTCCAAGTATAATCCCTGCAACAAACACAGCTAAATAGCCATTACCACCAATGATTTGGGATAATGAGAAAAGAATAAAGACGATTGCAATGATTAAAATTGGGTATAAACCGTCAATTTCTATCGCTATTTTCTTAAGTAAGAATGAACCAACCAACCCAATGATTGCGCCTAGCCCTAGCCCAAACACGACTTGTTGTAATAGCATTAAGCCAATCGGTACATCATTCGTAAGATTGATCGCACTCACAAAGATGATTGTTAGCATAAATGCGAAAGGGTCATTACTTGCACTTTCCATTTCGAGCATTGGTGCTAAATTATGTTTTAAGTTTAAATTTCTTGAACGTAAAATCGAGAAAATCGCAGCTGCGTCTGTGGATGATACAATCGCACCTAATAGCAGACCTTCTAGAATTGTGATCGGCAATATAAAACTTGCGAAAACGCCTAGAGTTAAAGCTGTGATTACTACACCTATTGAAGATAATAACGATGCCTTAACAGCGATGGGTCTCGCAGTTTTCCAATTAATCCCCATACCTCCAAAGAAAATGATGAAGATCAACCCAAATGATGCAACCATTTCAGCAATATTGTAATCCTCGAATTGAATTCCACCTATGCCCTCTGATCCTACTAACATCCCTAACGATAAAAAGATGATTAAAGTTGGAACCCCAACTCTATAAAGCAACTTACTAGAAAGGACACTAATTAGTAAAATCAATCCCCCAAATATTAATACTGTGTTTAAATCAAAACTCATAACACATCCCCCTTCTATTACACTCTACAAGGATTTAATTGAATCCTCTGAAAACTAAACAAAGATTTAGCAGACTCAATTAATCTATATCGTGTCTTTTACTTATGATGATTTTTCACATATTTATTATAGCATTTTAGAACGCTCTTTCATAGTAAAATAACCTAAAAAAACCAGGGAAAGCAATTACCGTAAACTACTTTTGTTACGCCATTTTGATTATTTTTTCTATTATTGATTAACTATATACTAATCGTATAAAAAGTACGCGCGTTCAAGCTATATGACTTCAATTTAGAATGAACTAGGCTATAATATAGTTGATACTAACCACATTAGAAAAGAGGTCATTTATGAACATAACACATCCCGATATCCTAAAAGTTGTTTTCCATGTTAGTAATCTTGATCAAATCAGCAGAATGGTTAACAATATCAACAATTTGTTGATTGAAGATCCTAAGGCAGAAATCATCTTAGTTGCTAATGGTGAATCTGTTAAAGCATTTACAAAAGATGCTTTGACAAAACTAAACCCTAAAGCAACCTACTATCTATGCGAGAATAGCCTATTATCAAACCAAATTGACCATTTAGCGATTATGGAAGGGACAAAGATTATCCCAAGCAGTGTTCATACACTGGCACAATTACAGTACTCTGGATATGCTTATATTAAGGTATAATGAAATTAAAAAAAAGAGTTTCCGTGAAGTTAACCCAAAAAAGTAGACACGAATAAAAAAGTGAACAGCCTCTTGTCAAGTAGACACGGTAAATAATATAAAATTAGATGGCCATATACCTATATTCTAAAGGTGTATGGCTTTTTAATTTACGTTGAATTCTTTCTTGATTATAGAACTTAATGTAATCTTTAATTGCTTTTGTGAGTTTTTCTGATGAATCAAACGTTTCTAAATAATACATTTCAGATTTGATGATGCCCCATAAGTTCTCGATTGGTCCATTATCAATACACTTACCTACTCTAGACATACTTTGCACCATATTGTGTTTATCTAATAGATTTTTAAATGATCTGCTCGTGTATTGAAATCCCCTGTCACTATGAAAC